>DUOR01000064.1 GCA_012838715.1 Actinomycetales bacterium | reverse complement strand
CTGCGGCGCGGCGCCGGCCCCCGGCGACCCCGAACGTTCGGTCCAACGCCGGGTGGGTGGGCGCCCACCCCCGGGAAATCAACATTCATGTCGACAATCCGCAACGGCAAAACTCGGGATCAGTCCGGTTCCGGCCCGGTTTCTGTTGCGGAACGTCGACATGAATGTCGATTTAATTCCGGGACCGCCTGGAGGCTGCACCGCCCGCTCCGGCGACCGAACCACCCGCCCGTCCCGCCCTGCCCCCGCGCCGACAGTCAGACCCGCAACAGCCCCGGCCGCCGAACATGCGCCGTACATGCAATAAATCCCGGCCGGCCCGCGTTGACGGGGGCAATGGCGGCGGTACGCAGCCGACCCGCCGCCCGACCCGCCCCCGAGCACACAGGAGCGCCAGTGATTCGCACCGAGACCATCCTCGACCTCGCCACCATCGGGGGGAACCAGACCCACGCGGAGGCCCTGGAAGGTTCCATCGCGCTGGCCCAAACCGCCGAAAAGGCCGGTTACGAGCGCATTTGGTACGCCGAGCACCACAACATGCCGACCATTGCGTCGTCCGCGCCGGCCGTCCTCATCGCCGCCATCGCCGCCCGCACCGAGCGCATCAAGCTCGGGTCGGGTGGCGTCATGCTGCCGAATCATGCGCCGCTGACGGTGGCGGAGCAGTTCGGCACGCTGGCCAACCTTCACCCGGGCCGCATCGAGCTGGGCCTCGGCCGCGCGCCGGGCACCGACCAGCGCACCATGCGCGCCCTGCGCCGCGACCCCCGTTCCGCCGATTCCTTCCCGCAGGACGTGCAGGAGCTGCAGGGTTACCTCGGCGACGAGACGCTCGTCCCCGGCATCAACGCCATCCCCGGCAAGGGCACGCATGTGCCGCTGTACATCCTGGGGTCCTCGTTGTTCGGGGCGCAGCTCGCGGCGGCGCTCGGCCTGCCTTACGCGTTCGCTTCGCATTTCGCGCCGGACGCGATGCTGCAGGCCATGCAGGTGTACCGGGAGAATTTCCGGCCGTCGGAGGTGCTGTCGGAGCCGCACGCGTTCGCGACCATGAACGTCATCGCCGCCGACGACGAGGACGACGCCGCCCGCCAGCTGGTGTACGTCCAGCGTGGCCTGGTGCGGTCGATGCTCTCGCGCGGCGGCAAGCGCTTCACCGACGAGGAGGCGGACATGCTGCTGGAGACCCCGCAGGGCATGAAGATCAAGAACATGTTCGGCCACGTCGCGGTGGGCAAGCCGGATCGGGTGCGCGAGCAGATCGCCGAGTTCGGCCGCTTCTCCACCGCCGACGAGCTCATCGTGGTGCATCAGGCGACGCGCCTCGACGACCGCCTCCGTTCCGTCGAGCTCACCGCCGAGGCGCTTGGCCTGGGCTGATCCCCGCACGGTGCTTTCCGACGCCGCCCGCCCCGGCTCCCCGGAGGCTGTTCAGCGAACCGTTGCGCCGAAGTCCGCCGCGATGGCGCGGGCGGTGGCCTTGGCGTAGGGGCCGAGGCCGGTGATGGTCGCCGAACCGGGTCCGACCCAGTCGCCGTAGCCCACCAGGTGCAGGCCCGGGACCGTGGGCTCCCGGCCCTCGAGCAGGCCCCGGACGGGCTGCAACGCCGGCCGGAAGCCGGTGCACCAGATGAGGTGGTCCACGCCGGCGTCGGAAAGCTCGTCGAGGGAGTGGAACATCGGCGTCGCGCGCAGGCGGCCCTCGTCGCGGGCGGCGAGGACCTCGGGGACCATGACGATGTCGCCGAGCGCCGAATCCGCGCCCGGGTCCCCCTCGCCGCGCAGGATCGCGAGCATCCGCTGCCGGTTCCGGTGGAAAAGTACTCGGCCGTCGACGTCGTCGGGCATCCACCGCGGCTCCCCGCGCGTGAACCAGGTGACCTCCGCGACGCGGGTCAGTTCCGCGGCAATCTGCGCCGCCGAATTCGCCCCGCCGACCACCGCCACCGACGAGCCGCGGAAAAGATCCGGGCCCGGGTACGTCGCCGAATGCCATTGTTTCCCGTGAAACCGCCCCGGGTACGCCGGAACGAACGGCGCCGACCAGGTGCCCGTCGCCGCGACCACGTGATCGGCGGTCCAGGTGCGGGCCGGGGAATCCGGGGTTTCGGCGTGGATGCGGAAGCGGCCGCCGTCGGAAAGCGCGGCGCCGGTGGCCTCCACCCGGGTCACGCGCACGGGGCGCTCGACGGGGATGGCGTAGCGGTGCTCGTAGGCGGCGAGGTAATCGACGACGTGCGACGCGGGCGGGAAACCCTCGTACGCGGGCATGGGGATGCCCGGGAGGTTGGAGAACTCCGCGGTGGAAAACAACGTCATCGACGGCCACATCTCCCGCCAGGAACCGCCCGGCGCCTCCCCGGCGTCCAGCACGAGCACGTCGATGCCGGCGCGAAGCAGGTAAAACGCGGTGGCCAGGCCCGATTGCCCACCGCCGATGACGATGACGCCGTGCGGGCCGGCGCCCGACCCTTCCCGGGGTTCGCCCGCTGATCCGTGCACCGGGCGCCTAATCCATCTGCAGCACGGTGCGCAGCTCGGCGAAGAGCTCGGGGCGCACGGCGTGCGTGACGGTCCGGCCGGAGCGGGTCTTCTCCAGCAGGCCGGCGTCGCTCAGCTTCTTCAGGTGGTGCGACACCGTCGGCTGGCTCAGGCCCAGCCGCCCGGTGAGTTCGCCGACGGTGATGGGGCCGCAACCCTCGGCGGCGAGCTTCGACAGGATGCGCAGGCGCGCCGGGTCGGCGAGCACGCGGAACAGGGCGGCGTAGCGTTCGGCCTCGTCGGGGGTCAGGGGGCCGCTGCCGAGGGAGCAGCAGGCGGTGGGATCCGCGAGGGGGAGGATGCGTTGCGTCGTGGGTGTGCCGGCCATGCCGCCAGCATATATTGACGGGAGTCGATATGGGGGTAGGATTCGTATCGATGCGTGTCAATACGTCGAAAGGTGCCCCATGACCACCGGTGAACCCACCGTGCGGCCCGCCCGCATGGGCTTCCTCGACCGCTACCTCGCCGTCTGGATTCTGCTGGCCATGGCCCTGGGCCTGCTCCTCGGCCGCCTCATCCCCGGCATGGGCGACGCGCTGGGCGCCATGGAGGTCGACGGCATCTCCATCCCCATCGCCCTCGGCCTGCTGGTGATGATGTACCCGCCGCTGGCGAAGGTCCGCTACGACAAGGCCGGCGAAATCACCTCCGACCGCCGCCTCATGGCGGTGTCGCTGCTGCTCAACTGGGTGGTCGGCCCCGCGTTCATGTTCACCCTGGCGTGGATTTTCCTGCCGGACCAGCCGGAGCTGCGCACCGGCCTCATCATCGTCGGACTGGCCCGCTGCATCGCCATGATCCTCGTCTGGAGCGACCTGTCCTGCGCCGACCGCGAGGCCACCGCCGTGCTCGTCGCCATCAACTCGGTGTTCCAGGTGCTCATGTTCGGCGTGCTCGGCTGGTTCTACCTGCAGGTCCTGCCCTCCTGGCTGGGCTTGCCGACGGTGGCGGCCGACTTCTCCTTCTGGGACATCGTCAAATCCGTGCTCGTGTTCCTCGGCATCCCCCTCGCGGCCGGCGTGCTGTCGCGCCTGGCGGGGGAGCGGCTGAAGGGCCGCGAATGGTACGAGGAAAAGTTCATCCCCCGCATCTCCCCGTTCGCCCTCATCGGCCTGCTGTACACGATCGTCCTGCTGTTCAGCCTCCAGGGACACCAGATCACCTCGAACCCCTGGGCCGTCGTCCGCCTGGCGGCGCCGCTGCTGATCTACTTCGTCGGCATGTTCTTCATCGCCCTGGCGGTCTCGCGGGCGGCGGGCATGAACTACGCCCAATCCGCGTCCGTGTCCTTCACCGCCGCGGGCAACAACTTCGAGCTGGCGATCGCCGTGGCCATCGGCACATTCGGCGCCTTCTCCGGGCAGGCGCTCGCCGGCACCATCGGCCCCCTCATCGAAGTCCCCGTGCTGGTCGGCCTCGTGTACGCCATGCTGTGGCTGGGCCCCCGGCTCTTCCCCGCCGACCCCTCCGTCCCGACTGCCCGCGACGCCCGCGACGCCGGTGACGCCGGCAACCGGGCCGCGGCTGGTTCGGCCCCGGCTGGTTCGGCCGATCCGACCCCGGCTCGCCCCGCCACCCCGCGAAAGGAAACCCACCGGTCATGAGCACCCGTCCTTCCGTCCTGTTCCTCTGCGTCGGCAACGGCGGCAAGTCCCAGATGGCGGCCGCCCTCGCCCGGCACCACGCCGGTGACGCCCTCGACGTGCACTCCGCCGGCACCCGCCCCGGCACCAAGCTGAACCCGGAATCCGTCGCCGCCATCGCCGAAGTCGGCGCCGACATGTCCGGCGGCCACCCCAAGCCCATCAACCCGGACGTGGCGCGCAGCGTCGACCGGGTCGTCGTCCTCGGCGGCGACGCCATCTACGACCTCCCCGACGACGCCCGCGGCACCTTCGAACGATGGCTGACCGACGAGCCGTCGGCACGCGGCATCCACGGCGCCGAACGCATGCGCCTCGTCCGCGACGACATCGACGCCCGCGTGCGCGAACTCATCGCCGAACTGGTCGGCTGACGGCGGCCGCCCCGCTGCCCGCCCCTCCCGACCGGGTGGGGGCGTAAGCCCCGTTCCGATATGCTCTGGACGTTTCACAAGAGAATCCGAGCCGCGGACGTCCCCGGGGCACCGGTGGAAAGGGACTTGTTCACGCATGCAACGAAGCGCTGTCGCCACCCAGGCCCGCATGGACTGGGCGGACGTGGCCAAGGCCATCTCCATCATCGGCGTCGTCCTGCTCCACGCGATCCTCGTCGTCCCCGGTGGCGAGGACACGTACCTGCGCGCCTTTTAACTGCTGCTCGACCCGATTCGCATGCCGCTGTTCTTCATGATCTCGGGGCTGTTCTCGCACCGGGTCATCAGCCGCAACCTGACGGACCTCTGGTACCGCCGAATCTGGTTCCTGCTGGTGCCCTACCTGGTGTTCAAGGTGATCACGGCGGTGGCGCGGTACATCCAGGACCCCGGCTACCAGACGTTCGGCGAGTTCATCCGGTCCGTCATCGTCGGTGACCCGGGCATCTGGTTCCTGTACGCGCTGATGGTGTTCAACGTCATCGCCGTGCTGACCAGGAAACTTCCACCGGGCCTGGTCGTCGCCCTGTCGTTCGTCCCGGGCATCGCCTACGCGCTGCTCGACGGCCGCCAGTACGAGCGCTACGCCGAAATCAGCCACATCGCCCTGTACCTGCCCGCGTTCATGGTCGGCCTGTACGGCCGGGCGCTGTGGCTGAAGCTGGCCAAGCACGCGGCCGTCGACCCCGATCGGGAGCCGGCGGGCGGCGTCGGCAAGCTCATGCCGGTGTTCGTCGCCCTCGGCGCGCTGGCCGCCTACCTGACGTGGTGGGTGCTGTATTCGCTCATCGAATCCGAGACGGGTTTCGTGCTGCTGCGGCTGGCCGGCGCCATCCTCGCGGTGCCCATCGCCATCGTCATTGCCGTGCATCTGGTGCGGGTGCCGGTGCTGTCGCCCGCGCTCGTCGCGATTGGCCGCAACACCCTGCCGATTTACCTGGCGCACCCGCTGGCGCTGTGGATCATCGGCCTGCCGCTGGCCCGGTGGCTGTCGGCGAACGGCATCACCATTTTCGAGGAGCCCGAGGCCGGCGTCGTGCTCATGCTGCTCGTCTGCGCCGCCGCCAGCGCGTTCCTGTACTTCGTGGGGCGCGTCCCGGTGCTGAAGTGGATCATGCACCCGCCGCCGCTGAAGCGCCGCAAGCCCGCGCCCGTGGTGGTGTAGGCGGCGCCGGTGGCGGTGAGGGCTGCGGCGGTGGCGGTGTGGGCGGGGCCCGTGGCTGTGTGGGCCACGGCGCCCCAAAATGCCCGTGACCTGCGGATTTGGTTGTTTCATCGCGCCGGGGGTAATGTTCTATCCCGTTGCACGGGCCGAGCGCCCGAGCGGCGGATGCGCCCGTAGCTCAATGGATAGAGCATCTGACTACGGATCAGAAGGTTAGGGGTTCGAATCCCTTCGGGCGCACCACTTACCCCGGCAGACATCGTCTGCCGGGGTTTTCGCTTTCCGACGGATCGACGCGCGGCACCGTGGCGCGGCGCGGCATCCGAGTGGGGCTGGGCGCGGGGCCGGCGGGGTTGGGGAGCGGAGGTCAGGCGTTCCGGCGGGGTTGGGGTGCAGGGTCCGGCATCTCGGCCTGCCGGCGGGGATGGTCCGGCGCGGGCTGGGCGCGGGGCCCGGGGAGCGCGGATTTCCCGTCGATCTCGGGCCCAGCCTGTGGCTCGTGCGATTAATCCATTCCCGGCGGATAGTTATATTTCATGATTCACATTCATGTAGACAATCTGCAACAGAAAACGGCCGAAAAGGGCCGAAAACCGGCGATTTCTGTTGCAGATCGTCTACATCAATGTGGTTCATGATTAATACATATTCCCACAGGTATGAATTCCCGGAAGGGCGAGTGTGCCGCCCTTCTCGCGTGCCGACGGCACCTGCGGCCAGCGTGACAATTCGGTGAATACCCTGAAAAGTCTCGCCAGGGACTGACATCCGGGCCGCCCGCGTTGTAATTTTGCGCCATGAATGACCAGCAGTGGGGCTTTGGAGGACAGGGAAATCCGCAGAACGGTCCCGGTTCGGATCCGTACGGGTCAGGCCCGTACGGTCCGGGCGGTTACGGGGCGTCCGGGCAGCAGGGCCCGCAGGGTCACGGGTACCCGGGACAGCAGGGCGGGGGCCCGCAGCCGGGACCGTATGGCCCCGGTGGGCCCGGAGCGCCGGGTGGCCCGAATGGTCCGGGTTCCTACGGGCCGGGCCCCGGTGGGCCCGCAGGACCGGGTGGCCCGAATGGTCCCGGCCCTTACGGCCCGGGAGGCCCGGGAGGCCCGGGAGGACCGGGTGGCCCGGGAGGCCCCGGAGGTCCCGGTGGTCCTGGCGGTCCGAATGGCCCTTACGGTGCGTCGCCGCAGGGATCGGGCGGTGGCGGCGGGAAGTCGACGCTGAAGATTGCCGTCATCATTGCGGCGGTGGTGGTCCTGGTGCTGGGCGGCATCGTCCTGACCCGGTTCCTCAACACCGCCGGCGACATGGCCACGACCGCGGGATCGGGGGACTCCTCGTCCGAATCGGGCGAGGGTTCCGGGGACGGCGACTCCGGGAGCGGCGGCTCCGGAAACGAAGATGGGTCCGGGGACGGGGGCGGCTCCGGCAACTCCGGCTCCGGCTCGGGCGGTTCCGGCAACGGTGAGATCGCGCAGGTCGGGGAGTGCATCCCGGACCAGGGCGAAGCGGGGGTCGTGGTGGAGAACCTCGAGCTCCCGGAAATCGTCGACTGCGATGACCCCCGCGCGGTGTTCGAGGTCCTTCACGTGCGGGAGGAGCCCACGGGCACCCGTTGCATCGACGTCGACGGGTCGACGGACGCCCTCTGGTACACCGGCGGCCCGGTGGACGCGTTCTGCCTGATGAAGGTCGGCGACGACAAGTCCCGCAACATCAACCTCATCGAGCCCGGCGAATGCGCCGTCCTCGAGGGGCAGCTCATGTACCGCGCCGACTGCGGTTCGGCGGGGGCGTACCGAGTGATCACCGTCTACGACAACCCCGGCCCGCTGCCGGAAAGCTTTGACGGCCCCATCACCCCGTGCGTCGAGGCGGGCGCCCCGGAGGCGACGATGGTCTACCAGTGGGGCGTCGCCGACGAGCCGGGCGTCACCTCCGCCCAGCACCAGCGCGGCATCTGCCTGAACTGACCGGGCCGCCGAACCGCGGGGCCGGGCGACGGGCCGCCGAACTACCCGGCACGCCCGACCACCCGGCCCACCCGAACTACACGTCGTTCTTGATGAGCTCGTCCAGCGGGGTGGCGGACAGCAGGTAGGGGGCGATTTCGAGGACGGTGCGGGCGCCGCGCTCGCCGGCCTCGCGGAGGCGGTGCGCCGCGCGGCCGTAGGCGACCTGCACGGCCGCGGTGAAGTCGGGGTTGCGCTCGAGCTCGAGGCCGAATTCGATGACGTGGCCGGAGGTGCCGGCGCGGCCGCGGGTCACCACGTTGCCGCCGTGCGGCATGCCCTGGTGGTCGCGGTCGAATTCCTCGTCGGTGATGAAGTCGACGATGGTCTCGTAGCCGACGAAGTAGTCCGGCATGGTCACGATGGCCTCGCGGATGGAATCCCGATCGGCTTCGTCGGCGACGATGTAGCAGTGGCGGATGTGCGCCTGCTTGGCGGTGACGTCGGCGCCTTCGCCGCGCTTGACGGCCTCGATGGCGTCGGGGTTCGGCTTGGTGTACTGGACGCCCTTCTTCACGCCGGGGACGCGGCGCACGGCGTCGGAATGCCCCTGGGACAGGCCGGGGCCCCAGAAGGTCATCTGGTCGGCGCCCGGCAGGACGGCCGCGCCGAGGACGCGGTTGAGGGAGAAGAACCCGGGGTCCCAGCCGGTGGAGATGACGGCGACCTGGTCGCCTTCGCGGGCGGCGGCGTCCATGTCGGCGCGGTGGCGGGGGATGTCGCGGTGGTTGTCGTAGGTGTCCACGGTGGTGAACAGCTTCGCCAGTTCGGGGGCCTGCTCGGGGACGTCGGTGGCGGAGCCGAGGCACACGAACAGGACGTCGACCTCGTCCTTGTGGGCGGCGACGTCGGCGGCGGGGAGCACGCGGGCATCGGTGTCGAGGGAGTCGCGGCGGGAGAAAACGCCGACGAGCTCCATGTCGGGCTGGTCGGCGATGACGCGTTCGACGCTGCGGCCGAGGTTTCCGTAGCCGATGATGGCGGCGCGAATCATGGGGGTCCTTTCCGGGTTTGTCGGGGCAGGCGGGGCGGTCGCCGCTGGTGCGCGGGGGCCGCCGTTGTGCTTGCCGACGGCCCGGCGTCCCGGTCGCCCGGGGGCCGTTCCGTCTTTTTTGCCGCCCTCCAGACTAAAGGACGCGGCCCCGCGCTCCGCAAGGATTTTTGCGGGCGGGGCCGGAAGAGATGCGCGGGCGCCGAGGAGCGGCGCCGAGGGGCGGTGGCGGCTAGAAGATTTCGATGCGGCCGCCGAGGTCCTCGGCCTGCTCGAGCTGGTGGACCCAGCCGGGGGCGCCGGGGCTGACGCGGATGATGGGGCGGTGCGACATGCGGACGCCGCCCGGGGCGGTCTTCGGCATGGCGCGGGCCTCGAACCGTCCGCGGGCGTCGCGGCCGTCGTCGGCGAGCTGGGTGATGGTGCCGTGGTCGGCGAGCTCGGAGCGGACCGCGGACAGCTGCTCGATGACCTCGTCGAGGGCGGCCATCACCGGTTCGACGTTGTTCTCGCACCAGGAGCCGACCATCGACGGTTCGGCGGCGGCGACGCGGGTTCCGTCGCGGAAGGAGCCGGCGGCCAGCGACAGGGTCAGCGGGCCGCCCTGGTCGCCGACGACCGCCAGCGCGTACGCCAGCAGGTGCGGCATGTGGGAAATGCGGGCGACGGCCTCGTCGTGGGTGCGGGCCAGGGCCGGGATGATCTCCGACTTCACCAGCTTCCCCAGGGCCACCACCTGGCGGAACACGTCCGTCCACCGTTCCGGGACGTCCTCGCCGGCCGCCAGCGCGCGGGCCGCGCGGTCGTAGCAGATCACCCACGCGGCGCCGTCGTAAAGCCCTTCGCGGGTGGCGGACCAACCCGACTCGGCGCTGCCGGCCATGGGGTGCGCGCCGACGTAGCGGTCGGCCATGCCGCGCGCGTCGATTTCGTCCTGCACCGCGGCCTTCACCGACACGACGTCGGTGATGCCGCAATCCGGGGCCAGCTCATTTATGCGGTCGAGGAGGCCGCCGACGGCGAACATGGGCACGCCGATGACCAGGAGGGCCTTGTCCTCCTGGGCGCGGCGCAGCACCGAATCGAGGTCGGTGCCGACGTCGAAACCTTCCTCGCGGGCCGCGTCGGCCGTGTTCGCGGAGCGGTTCCAGCCGTAGGTGGGCGCATCGGCCGCGGCGAGGTCGCGCATGAGGGACCCGCCGATGAGACCGACGCCGAGGACGCAGGTCGGGGTGGAAACGAGGTGCGTGGTCACCTGACAAGCATGACACACCGCGACTAGCGTTGGGAGGCATGAACACCAGCGCAGCCGGGTCGCAGAACCCGTTCGCCGCCGCCGACGGCGACGGCCTTGACGAGGACCGTTCCTACGCGGTGGCGGTCCTCCGCGGCGAGGACGGGTGGGACGTGCGCGAACTGGGCGACGGCGCCCTCGAATCGCTCGCCGACGCCACCGCCGAAATGCGCCGCATCCGCGCCGAGCGCGCGTCCTTCGCGCTGCTCAACATCGACGACGACTACTTCATCGTGCTCCGCCCGGTGCCCGGTGCGGTCCATGTCCTGCTTTCCGACGCGACGGCGTCCATCACCGACGACATCGCCGCCGACGTCATGGACGAAATCGACGAGGACATCCCGGATCTCGACGAGGACGAACTGGACAACGTCGACTCCTGGCCCGAGGGCGACCTGGCGATTCTCGCCGACATCGGGGTGTCCGAGGAGGTCATGGCGGTGATCTGCGAGGACCAGGCCCTGTGGGCGTCCGAGCAGCTGCACGCCATCGCCTGCGAGCTCGGCTTCGAGGAAATGCTGTCCGAGGTCACCGGCGTCACCGTCGACGACCTCGACCTCTGCGGGGATGACGAGTAGCCCCGACGGGGGCTGCGCGCTGCCGCGGCGCGAGGGGGACGTCCGGGACGAGGGGCGCATGCGGGCCGCGATCGAGGTCGCGCGCCGCACCCCGCCGGGCGACGTCCCCGTCGGCGCCGTCGTGTTCGGGCCGGACGGGGAAATCCTGGCCGAGGCCGCGAACCGCCGGGAGGCCGACGCCGACCCGATGGGCCACGCCGAGGTGCTGGCGCTGCGGGAGGCCGCCCGGAACCTGGGCGACGGGTGGCGCCTGGAGGACTGCGAACTCGTGGTGACGCTCGAACCCTGCGTCATGTGCGCCGGCGCCGCCGTGATGGCCCGCGTGGGGCGCATCGTGTTCGGCGCGTGGTCGCCTAAGACCGGCGCCTGCGGGTCGATTGCCGACGTCGTCCGCGAACCCGCCCACATTTACGCCCCGCAGGTGCGCGGCGGCGTCCTCGAGGCGGAATGCGCCGGATTGCTGCCGGAATTCTTCCGCGACCGCAGGTGAGCGGGGCTTTTCCGGGTGCACGGCCGGTCCTTCGGCCCGGAAACGCCCCGGTAACGGTTTGGTGAAAAGCCTTCACATGCGTGGCGAAGGTCATTGAACCGCCTTTACCGTTGACGGGGTAACCGACCAACGAACGATTGGGAGATGAACATCATGGCTGACTTCAAGAACAAGGCCGAGGAGCTCGGCGGCAAGGCCAAGGAGGCCGCCGGCAACCTGACCAACAACGACGAGATGCGCAACGAGGGCCGCGGCGAGCAGTCCAAGGCCGAAATGAAGCAGGGCATGGACAACGCCCGCGACAAGGCCGAAGAGGGCCTGGGCAAGCTGCGCGGCGACAACCGCTAAATAGCCGACCATAGGCCGGGCGGTCCGGCCTGACGTGGGGATTTGTCCACCGGTGAACGTGACAAGTAATGTCTGTCAGCGGTGGCGTGTCCGAGCGGCCGAAGGTGATCGCCTCGAAAGCGATTGTTGGGTAACCCCCAACCGAGGGTTCAAATCCCTCCGCCACCGCCACGAAATCCCCCTCCCGCGATTGCGGGAGGGGGATTTTTCTTTGCGCTGGTGGGGCGACCGCCGCGACCGGTGGGGCCGGTGGGGCGCGTGATGAAATCGGGGCAATGTGGCGCTAAGTGGGCCAACGGGGTGTTTTTCCAGGCCCGGCACGTATCCTGGATTGGTGGCGTTCGCGACCGTCTCCCCAACGGCGGCGGCGGGTGCGTCCTGCAAGCGCGAGTGAAGGGGAAGTTGGGCGATGGCTAAGGTCCTGTTCAACCTTGGCAGATGGTCATATCTGCACAAGTGGATTGTGATCGTCGCGTGGGTTCTGTTGCTGGCCATCGTCGGCGGGCTCGCGGGCACGTTGCAGAAGGGCTTCAACGACAAGTTCTCCATCCCGGGCATGCCGTCCGAGCAGGCGTCGCGGATGATCGAGCGAAAATTCCCCGACGAACCGAACCCGGTGCTGGAGCAGACGATTTTCCTGCTGTTCGCGGCGCCGGAGGGGCAGACGCTCGACGAGCCGCAGAACATGGCGGCGATTGACGAGGTCATCGGCGGTATCCAGGAGAACGTCGGCCAAATCGCCGACGACGAACGCCTGGTCAACCCCGTCCACATGGATCCCGTGATGCGGGAGATGATCGTCGAGGCCACCACGTCGTCGGGCATGCCCGAGGACGTCGCCCAGCGCGACGCCTACTCCGTGCGCGTGCTTTCCGACGACGGCCGCATCGGCACCGCCGAATTCGTCTTCGACGTCGCCGCCCCGGCGGAGATCACGACGGAGAACCGGGACGCGCTGCTGGCCGCGATGGACGCGGGGCGCGAGATGGGCATCGAGGTCGAGGCCCGCGGCCCCGGCATGATGGAGCCGGTCGCGGTGAGCGCGACGTCGGAGGTCATCGGCATTTCGGTGGCGTTCGTGGTGCTGATCATCACCTTCGGTTCGCTGGCGGCGGCCGGGTTGCCGCTGTTGACCGCCGTCGTGGGCATCGCCATCGGCGCCCTCGGCGTCGTCCTGATGACCGCCTGGAGCGACGTCAACTCCATCACCCCGGTGCTGGCCGTGATGATCGGCCTGGCCGTCGGCATCGACTACGCGCTGTTCATCCTGTCGCGGTACAGGTCGGAGCGGGCGAGGGGGCTCACGCGGGAGGACGCCATCGGCATGGCGACCGGCACGGCCGGTTCGTCGGTGGTGTTCGCCGGCCTGACGGTCATCGTCGCCCTGGCGGCGCTGGTGATCGCGAAGATCCCGTTCCTCTCGCTGATGGGTATTTCGGCGGCCATCACCGTCGGCCTGGCGGTGCTCATTTCGCTGACGCTGCTGCCGGCCCTGATGGCGGTGTTCGGCGACAAGATTTTCGCGGGCCGCGTGCCCGGCATCGCCGGCAACCCGACGAAGAACGGCCGCCGCCCCCTGTTCGGCGGCAAGACGATGGGCCGCCGTTGGGTGGAGCTCATCCACAAGACGCCGGGCCTGTTCCTGGCGGGTTCGATCCTGCTGCTGGTGGCGTTGTCGGTGCCCGCGGCGAAGCTGGAGCTGGCGCTGCCGTCGGACTCCACGTCGCCGCTGGGGTCGACGCAGCGCAACGCCATCGAGCTGACGGAGGAGGGTTTCGGCCCGGGCCGTAACGCGCAGATCATCATCATCGCCGACGCCGCCGAGGTGGACCCGGAGGCGGCGGCGCTGCAGCCGGTGGCCCGCGGCCTGATGGAGCAGAACCCGCGGATCACTCCGGAGATCGCGGCGGCGCAGGCGTCGTTCGCGTACGCGCTGGACAGCTTCAAGAACAACATGGACGTCGAGCACGTCCAGATGATCGGCCAGAACCGCGACCGCACGGGCGTGATGATGCTGCTGACGCCGAAGGCGGGGCCACTGGATTCGCAGACGGGCCAGTTGATTACGGCGGTCCGCGCGCAGCAGGAGCAGCTGGAGAACACCATCGGGCTGAAGACCGGCGTGACCGGCCTGATCCCCATCGAGCAGGACATCACGGACCGCCTGTCGGACGCGATGCCGATTTACCTGTCGGTGGTCGTCGGCCTGGCCATCGTGCTGCTGTTGCTGGTGTTCCGTTCGTTGACGGTGCCGATTACGGCGGGCCTGGGCTTCCTGTTGTCCGTCGGTTCGGCGTTCGGTTTGACGGTGCTGTTCTGGCAGGAGGGCCTGTGGGGGCTGGTGCACACGCCGACCCCGCTGGTCAGTTTCGTGCCCATCTTCCTCATCGGCGTGACCTTCGGCCTGGCCATGGACTACCAGGTGTTCCTGGTGTCCCGAATGCGCGAGCATTACACGCATTCGGGCGGTAAGTCGCGGCCGGGTTCGCCGTACAACGGCGTGGAGGAGTCGGTCGTCGAGGGCTTCGCGTTGGGTGCCCGCGTGGTGACGGCCGCCGCGATCATCATGATTTCCGTCTTCGTCGCGTTCATCGGCCAGCCGTTGGCGTTCGTGAAGGTCTTCGGTTTCGCCCTGGGTGCGGCCGTCCTGTTCGATGCCTTCGTGGTGCGCATGACGCTGATTCCGGCGTCGATGTTCCTGCTGGGCCGCGCGACGTGGTGGATGCCGAAGTGGATGGACCGCATCCTGCCGAGCATCGACGTCGAGGGCGAGGCCCTGGAGGGCCGCCTGCCGGAGCTCATCGAGCGCGGCAAGAAGGCGCAGGAGCTCGAGGACGCCGAGGCCGAGGCTGAGGCCGGGGCCGGCGGCAAGGCCGGCAAGCGCGCCAAGAAGAAGCACGCGAAGGCCGCGAAGTCCGGGAAGGCCGCGAGGGCCGGGAGGCACAAGGCGGGCACGGCGGGCAAGCATTCCGCCGACGCGCTTTCCGACGACCCGACGCGGACGTCCCCGATTCCCGCGGCCGCCGCGGGCGCGGGCGCAGTCGGCGGCGCCAGTGCCGTCGGGCTCATGGACCGCGCGGACGACGACCCGGATCGCTCCGATCACGCCGACCACTCCGATCACTCCGATCATGACGACCATGGCGACGAGCCGATCGTCGACGCGACCCTGGAGCCGCTGCCCGAGGACGACCGCCGTCGTTTCCAGAGGGCGCAGGCCGCGAAGCGCCCGTTCCCGCCGTCCCCGGAGACGCGGCCCGCGAACCAGCCGACGGACCAGTTCCCGGTGGTGCACCCGCGCATCGCGGATTCCCGCCCCGACCGGGACCGCCCGGCCACCGGAACTCCGGGACCCCAGCGCCCCGACACCGATGCGCGGGATTCGCGGCTGCCGGCCGAGCGAACGTCGGAAAGCACCCCTGAACGGCGGCAACCCGAACCCGCCGGGCACGACGCCGGGCACGACGACGGGGACGGCACCATCTCGGTGCAGGACCTGATCAACCGCGTCGGCGGACCGTCGCGGCCGCGCCGGCGCCGCGCCCTGTGGAACCCCGTCGACTACGACGAACCCGAGGACGGGAACACCGGCCGCCACCATCGCGGCACCGAATAACGGCGCGGCGCCGG
>DUOR01000063.1 GCA_012838715.1 Actinomycetales bacterium | reverse complement strand
TGGCCCGGGCTGCGCGACGCCGGCTGCGTGACGCTCGCGGAGAACCGCGTGCAGGAGGCGGCCGCCAAGGCCGGGGAGGTGCCGGGGCCGCGGTGGGCGGTCATCGGCCCGCTGCAGACGAACAAGGCCGGGCAGCTGGCGGCCTTCGCCGACGAGTTCCAGGCCCTCGACCGCCCGAAGGTCGCCGCCGCGCTGCAGCGCCGCCTCGCCGACGCGGGCCGCACCCTCGACGTGCTCATCCAGGTGAACACCTCCGGCGAGGCCCAGAAGGCGGGCGTGGCGCCGGAGGGGACGGAGGCCTTCGTCGCGGACTTCGGCCCGGAGGGGCCCTACCCGAACCTGCGGCTGCGCGGGTTCATGACCATGGCCATGCTTTCCGACGACGCCGCCGCGGTGCGCGGGTGCTTCGCCCGCCTCCGGGAGCTCCGCGACGAAATCGCGGCCAACGCCCCCGACGGCGTGGACCTCGCGGAGCTGTCGATGGGCATGTCCGGCGACTTCGAGGCGGCCATCGCCGAGGGGTCCACGACGGTGCGCGTCGGGAGGGCCATCTTCGGTGAACGGCCCCCGGTCGGCCCCCGGTAAGCTGAGCGCCATGACTTCTTCCGCTACCGGCAAGTTCTCCTGCTCGCGGCGTGGATTCCTCCTCGCCACCGCCACCACGGCGGCCGGCGCCCTCATGGCCGCCTGCGCCCCGGGTTCCGACGTCGAACGGGTCCGCGCGGCGGACATCCCCGTCGGCGGTGGCCAGGTGGTGGGCGACTACGTCGTCACCCAGCCGTCGGAAGGCGTGTTCAAGGCGTGGTCCGTGCGCTGCCCGCACCAGGGCGGCCGCATCAACGAGGTCCGCGACGGCGTGATGATCTGCCCCGACCACCAGTCGCACTTCGACATCGAGACCGGCGCCGTCGTCGCCGGACCGTCCCGCCAGGGCGCGGGCCCCGCGGACATGGCCGCCGAGGGCGACGAACTGGTGATCGGCTGACCGGTCACTTCCGGACCGCGACCGCCGCCGCGGCGCCCGCCGCAACGCACAGGGCGATGAGCCAGCCGACGAAGCCGCCCCAGCCCACCCAGCCGAAGACCTGGCCGGAGAACCAGCCCACGATCGACGAGCCGGCGTAGTAGCTGAACAGGTACATCGAGCTGGCCTCGGCGCGGTTCTCCTCGGCGATGAGGCCGACGCCCGACGACGCCAGCGAATGCGCCACGAAGAAGGCGCCCGTGAACACGCCGACGCCGAGCAGCAGCAGCCACAGCACCGGCGCCAGGACCAGCAGCAGGCCGACGACGGCGACGGCCACCGCGCCGATCATCGTCGGGCGGCGCCCCCACGACCGGGCCATGCCGCCCGCCCGCGCCGAACTCCACGTGCCGGCGAGGTACAGCAGGAACACCAGGCCGGCGGCCGCGGCCGACAGGCCGAAGGTGTCGCCCAGGCGGTAGCCCATGTAGTTGTACAGCGACACGAACGCGCCCATCGACAGGAACGCCAGCACGTACAAGCCGACGAGGCGCGGATTGCGCAGGTGCCCGGCGATGGCGCGGGCCTCGCCGCCCAGGGTCAGCTTCTTCGGGGTGAAGCGGCGCGGCCGCGGCAGCAGCCACAGGGTGAGCACCGCGAACAGCAGCGACACCAGGGCGGAGAAGAAGATGGCGGTGCGCCACTGGGTGAACTCCAGGGCGATGGCCGGGATGATGCGGCCCAGCAGGCCGCCGACGGTGGTGCCGGAGACGTACAGGCCCATCACCGAGGGGACGTGGGCGCGGTCGATTTCCTCGGAGACGTAGGTCATCACCACCGCCGGCACGCCCGCGATGGCGACGCCCTGCAGCAGCCGCAACGCGATCAGGGCCGCCGCCCCCGGCGCGAAGGCCAGGGTCAGGCCCAGAATCGAGGCCGCCATCGCCCCGATGACGATGACCCGCCGCCGCCCGAACCGTTCCGACAGCACCGACACCGGGATGATCGCGCAGGCCAACGCGCCGGTCGTCGCGGACACGGTGAGCGCCGCGGTGGCCGGGTCGATGCGGAGGTCGTCGGAAAGCATCGGCAGGAGGGCCTGCGTCGAGTACATGGCCTGGAAGGACGACAGGCCCGCGAACAGGACGGCGAGGAGCACGCGCCGGAAACCCGGCGACGACGGGGTCAATCCGTCCGAAGGTTGTTGCGGAGAGGCGGGCATGTCACCATGCTGCACCTCAAACGGTGGAACCTCCAACCAGGGTTAACTCGATTCAGGAAATGGATGGCCCTTCTTCGACCGGTCTTCCGCGGCACATGGCCACAGCAATCCGTCCCAGAAAAGCGGATGATCCCTGAACTCACGGCTGACGGTGCCGAGAAAGTCATCCTCCAGTCCACATCGCTCGAGGACGTCCGCGAGAGACGCCAAAACATCCATCACGGAACGTCCATCGAAATTCCCGAACCGGCGCTTGGTCTTCTTGCGCACATTGTTCGGGGTGGCCCCGGCATCGATGACGGAGTGATTCCACAATCGCGCATGGTGCGCGCACCGGTTGCGGAGGTACGCGAACGAAAGGACTTCGGCTGCGGCCCAGACGGGCATGTCCCCGTACCGATCATCGTCCCCCTCCCGACGGAAGTGGCGGACGAACGGTTCCTTGCTCCGGTCAAGATCCCGCAGGCACGCATCAACGACGTCCGCCCCGGCATCACCGCCACCGAAGTAGGCGTCATCGAGGTAATCCCCGTAGGGCCCTTTCGTCGCCCCGACCGCGTAGGCGTACTGGGAACGCAGCATCACCTCGACCCGGCCGAGCCGACTCGCAAGCATGGTCCTCAACCGGCCGTCCAACTCATGGATCATCTTGATGTCCGCGAGAGTGGATCCGGCGACGAAATCGTTGCCGCCCAGTTCCGCCCCTTGCTGGAAATACCGTGCATACCCCGACAACCGGTAATAGCTTGCCGTGCGCAACAGGCCCAGGGCTTCCCCCTCATCCAGAGCCAGGTGCCGCCCCTTCAGCAAAGCGACCTGATCCTCCCAGGACTTCCATTCCTTCTTCACGCCGCCCCCGTGCGTTACCGGCATCCTTCGGACATAAAAGGCCCCTCCGCATTTGAGCTTCCATGGAGAGGCTTGGGAGGGGGACTATTGACATCCATGTTAACCGGGCCCCCGCGCATGCAAAACCGGGGACGGACATCACCCCTGGCCGCCGACGGGCGGTGGGCGGGTCAGGAGTAGAGGTACCCCGTCATCGAGAGCGAACCCATCGCGCGGCCGTCGTCGACGACGGTCACCGAACCGGATCCGTCGGCAAGCGAGTCCCCGGCCGCGCCGGCGACGTAGGCGAGGGGGAGGAAATGATCGGCGGTGGGCACCGCCAGGCGGTAATCGCGGTGGCCCTGCAACTCGCCGATGGCGGAGGGGTCGGAGGTCATGATGGCGCGGGCGGCGGCGTCGAAACGATCGGCCCAGTCGAAACCGCCCTCGGGGCGCGACCAATCGACCGCGCGGAGATTGTGCACCACGTTGCCCGAACCAAGGACCAGCACGCCCTCGTCGCGCAGCGCCGCCAGCCTGCGGCCCAGCTCCAGGTGGTACTCGACGGGCTTCGCGGCGTTGACGGAAAGCTGGACGACGGGGACGTCCGCGTCCGGGATGAGGTGCTTGAGCACGCTCCACGTGCCGTGGTCGAGGCCCCAGGAATCGCGATCCCGGCCGACCCAGTCCGGGGCCAGCGCATCACCGACGCGCTCGGCCAGATCCGGGGAGCCGGGAGCCGGGTACTCGACGTCGAAAAGCTCCTGCGGGAACCCGTAGAAGTCGTGGATGGTGCGGGGATCGGGCATCGCGGTCACCGCGGTCATCGGACCGAACCAGTGGGCGGACACGGCGACGACGCCGGTCGGCCTGTTCTCCGCGAGGTCGCGGCCGAGCGCCGCCCAGGCGCGGGAATGCCGGTTGTCCTCGATGGCGTTCATCGGGGAACCGTGGCCGAGGAACAGCGCGGGCTGGCGGACGGGCGACGAATTAGTTGTCATATCACCCATCTTAGGTCGCGGGCTACAGGTTATCCAGGGCCTGCGCCAGATCCTCCAGCAGATCGTCGATGTCCTCGATGCCCACGGAAATGCGGACCATGTCGGCCGGAATCTCCAGCTGCGTGCCCTCCGTCGACTGGTGGGTCATGCTCGCCGGCAGCTCGATCAGCGACTCCACGCCGCCGAGCGACTCCGCCAGCAGGAACTCCTCCGTCAGCTCGCACAGCTTGCGGGCCGCCTCGGCGCCACCGGCCAGACGCGCGCCGACCATGCCGCCGAACCGCTTCATCTGGCGCTTCGCCACCTCATGGCCCGGGTGCGACTCCAGGCCCGGGTACAGCACCTGCGCCACCTCGGGGCGGGACTCCAGGAACTCGGCGACCTTCTCGGCGTTGTCGCAGTGGCGCTCCATGCGCACGCCCAGGGTCTTGATGCCGCGGACCGCCAGGTAGGCGTCGAACGGGCCGGTGCCCACGCCGATGCTCATGCGCAGGAAATCCAGCTCGTCGTCCAGCACCGGATCATTGGTGACCAGCGCGCCGCCGATGACGTCCGAATGGCCGCCGATGTACTTCGTCGTGGAATGCAGCACCACGTCCGCGCCCAGCTCCAGCGGACGCTGCAGGTACGGGGTGGCGAAGGTGTTGTCCACGACGAGGCGGGCGGGCGCGACGCCGTCGGCGAGCTTCTCCGACGCGAAACCCTCGTTGGTCTCCGCGACGACGTCGGCGATGGCGCGGATGTCGGCGACGGTGAGCAGCGGGTTGGTGGGCGTCTCGATCCACACGCACGTGGTGTTCGGGCGGATGGCGGCGCGCACCGACTCCGCGTCGGTGATGTCGGCGACGGAGTAATCGACGCCCCACTTGCCGAACACGGTCTCCACCAGGCGGAACGTGCCGCCGTAGACGTCGTTCGGCAGCACGATGTGGGTGCCCGGCGCCAGCAGCGCGCGCAGCAGGATGTCGGTGGCGGACATGCCCGAGGAGAACGCGCGGCCGAAACGGCCCTTCTCCAGCTCCGCGATGACGCCCTCCAGCGACGCGGACGTCGGGTTGGCCACGCGGGCGTACTCGAAACCGCCGCGCAGCTTGTTCACCCCGTCCTGCGCGTACGTCGAGCTGGCGTAAATGGGGACGTTCACCGACCCGTACAGCGAATCCGGGCGGTAGCCGGCGCGCACCGCGGAGGTGTCGAAGCGCCGGGTCGGGTCGACCGGCTCGTGGGTGGTGGCGTAATCGGCGCCGTGGACGGTCAGCGTTTCACGGGGTGCATCGGCCCGGTCGGCGCCGCCGGCGTGGGTGGAGTGGGCGTCGGCCTGGGTCATGTCGCTCAATTCCTTCATCGTGAATCTAAGTTCCTGCGGGGACCCCCGCATTATGCCCTTAGACCGAGCTGTCTACAAAAGAATCGTGATTCCGGCGACAACCGCACCCCCTCCGGTTAGCGTTGCGGCCATGAAGGCCAACGACATTAACCAGCACCGCACCCACGACCGCGCCCATGACATCGTCGTTTACGGCGCCACGGGTTTCGTCGGGAAGCTCGTGGCCCGCCATCTCGCGGGGCACGCCCCCGACGGCGCCCGCATCGCGCTGGCCGGGCGCGACCGCGCCAAGCTGGAGGCGCTGCGCGCGGAGCTTCCCGACGCCGCCGGCGACTGGCCCCTCATCGTCGCCGACGCCACCGACGCCCCGGCGCTGCGGGGGCTCGCGGAATCGACCCGCGTGGTGCTGACGCTCGTCGGCCCCTACGCGAAGTACGGGCGCGAACTCGTGGCGGCCTGCGCGGAGGCCGGCACCGATTACGTGGATCTGACCGGCGAGGTGCTGTTCGCCCACGATTCGATGGTCGCCCACCACGACCGGGCGCGGGAGACCGGCGCGCGGATCGTGCATTCCTGCGGCTTCGACTCCATCCCCTCCGACGTCGCGGTGAAGACGCTGCACGATGCCGCGGGGATCGAGATCGCCGACGCGACGCTCATCGTGACGCACCTGCGCGGCGGCCTGTCCGGCGGAACCATCGACTCGCTGCGCCACCAGCTCGCGGAAATGCGGGAGGATCCCGCGCGGGCCCGCATCGCCGGGGCGGCGTTCTCGCTGAACCCGGGTCTGTACGGCCCCGGCGGCGACCGCGCCAACGACACGCCGCTCATCCCCCGCGGCGCCGTCATCCCCGCCGAAACCGGTTGGCTGGCACCGTTTTTCATGGCCCCGTACAACACGCGCGTGGTGCGCCGCACCGCCCATTTCCTCGGCTACGGCCCCGACTTCCGCTACCGCGAGGCCATGAACGTGGGCCGCGGCGCCCGCTCGTGGCTCCGCGCGCGCCTGGTCAAGGCCGGGATGGCCGGCCTCATCGGGGCGATGATGTTCCCGCCGACCGCCCGGTTCGTCGACCGGAAACTCCCGAAGCCGGGCGAGGGGCCGTCGGAAAGCGAACGGGCGCGCGGCCGCTTCACCTTCGACCTCCACGCCGACGACCGCACCGGCGGACGGTGGACGAGCCGCGTCTCCCTGGAGCAGGATCCGGGGTACGACGGCACCGCGATGATGATTTCCGCCGCCGCCATGGCGCTGGCCTTCGACCGCGATCGGCTGCCCGACCGGCACGGGGTGCTCACCCCGATGTCCGGCATCGGCGAGCCGCTCGTGGACCGGCTGCGCGAGGGCGGCATGAGCATCACCGCGCGCCCGGCGCGGTAGCGAACGAACCGACCCGTCCATGTAATCCCATAACTTCCAGGAGGCCCGTCATGTCCCTGCCCCGCATCACATTCACCCACGGCCCGGCGCTGCCGCCGGTGTCCGGGCGCGCGCTGGTCACCGGCGCCTCCTCCGGCATCGGCTGGTCCTGCGCGGAGGCCCTGCGCGACGCCGGCTTCGAGGTCACCGGCACCAGCCGCCACGGCGCCGGCGCCGACCACCCCGCCGGAATCTCCATGGCCGCACTGGACATGGGGGACCCCGCCTCCATCGCCTCGCTTGCCGACGAGCTGACCCGCGACCCCCACCGCATCCCCGAGGTCATCGTGGCCAACGCGGGCGAGAGCCAGTCCGGGCCGCTCGAGGAACTGCCGCGGGAGGCGCTGGAGCGGGTGTTCCAGGTCAACGTCCTGGGCCAGGTGGACCTGCTGCAGCGGCTGCTGCCCGCGCTGCGCGAGACCGGGCGCGGCCGGATCATCCTCATCGGGTCGATGCTCGGCGGGCTGCCGCTGCCGCACCGATCCTCCTACGTGGCCACGAAGGCGGCGCTGCGCGGATTCGGGCTCTCGCTGCGCGGCGAGGTGGCCAAGTTCGGCGTGGGCGTCACCGTCGTCGAACCCGGCAGCATCAACACCGGCCTGTCCAACCGGCGCACCAGGTACGGCGGGGCCGCGGACTCCCCCTACCGCGACGACGTGGCCACCATGCTGCGCAAACTCGACGGCAACGAGGCCAAGGGCATCCCGCCGGAGGACATCGCCGACACCGTGCTCACCGAGGTCCGCGCCGAACGACCGGTCCCCCTCGTCGCCCGCGGCTCCCGCGCCGGCCTGGTCGTCCCCCTCACCCGGGCGCTGCCGGTCGCCGCGCAGCTGGCGCTGATGCGCCGGGTGCACGGGCTGAAGTAGCTAATTCAACTCGATGCGGCGGCGGTTGCGCCGCTGCTCCTTCTCGCGGCGGTGGCGGCGGATGCCGAGGATGACCACCACGACGACCGCCAGTATCAGCAGGACGTAAATGACCATGGAGAAGCGGTCGATCCATTCGCCGACCAGGTGCCAACGGTCGCCCAGCAGCACGCCGGCGTAGATGAGCACGCCGTTCCAGATGGCGCTGCCCGCCGTCGTGTACAGCGCGAACTTGCCCAACGGCATCCGCTGCAGGCCCGCCGGGATGGAGATGAGGCTGCGCACGCCCGGCACCATCCGGCCGAAGAACACCGACGTCTCGCCGTGGCGGCCGAACCAGGACAGCGCCTTGTCCACGTCCGCGGCCTTCGCCAGCGGGATGCGGTCGGCGATCTCGCGCAGCCGCCGCTGCCCCAGCACCGCGCCCGCCCAATAGAGCAGGAACGCGCCGACCACCGAGCCGCCCGTCGCCCACGCCAGGGCGCTCCACGCGCTGAACTCGCCCGTCGTGGCGGTGAACCCGGCCAACGGCAGGAAAACCTCGCTGGGCACGGGCGGGATGATGGTCTCCACCAGAATCGCCAGCGCCACGCCCGGCGGGCCGATCACCGCCATGAGGTTGACGGCCCAGTCCACGATTGCCTGCACGGGGGAACTCCTGAAATCTCCGGGGACGGTGAACGTGAAAACGGTAGACGGGAAATCCAAGAAAACCCTGACAAATGCGCATCCGGGGGGCGAAAACACCGGATAGGTTCGTGCCATGAACAAATCCGCCCGCACCCTCGCCCTGGCCGCCCTGCCCGTCGTCGCGCCGCTCGCCGCCTCGGCGCTGCGCAAGCCGTCGCCGACCGGGCCATGCGCGACATCAACCGCCGCAAGCTCATCTCCACCCCGGACGCCGCCGCCACGGTCGCCTGGTACGGCAAACGCTTCACCTATCCCGCGTACCTCGGGTTCACGACGCTGGCGATGAGCTACTTCCGCCGCCTGATGGTCCGCGAGTACCCGTCGGAAAGCGGGCGGGGGTAGCGCCCGCGCTACCTGGAAACGGGCGCTGGGGCCACTGTATTTTCGCAGGTGAAGCGGTGGAATTGGAGTGACCGGGAAAACCGGCCCACTTCACCGGAAGGAACCGCAATGACCACCATGACAATCCCCGAAACCCTCGGCGCCGCCCTGCGCCGCCCGCGCTACCTGTTCACCAGATGGCCCTGGCTGGCGCTGGGCAACATCATCGTCGGCATCGCCCTCGCGTCGGTGCTCGGCTCCGTCCTGCTGCCGCTGCTGGTGCTCAGCCTCGTGCCGCAGATCCGGGCCAACCTGTGGCCCGCGCTGCTGCGTGTCGAGGTGTGGCGCCTGCGGCTCATCGACGGGCCCGGCGCCGACCGCATCGCCCCGCCCATCGACACCATGGCCAGGGACGGCGGCACCCCGTCGTTCGCGCAGTTCGCGCACCTGGCCATCGTGATTCTGCTGCTCATCCCGTTCACGGTGGGCGCGGCCTTCCTGCCGCTCATCTTCACCATGCTGTTCGCCCCGTGGCCCCTGTTCGACGGCGCGCCGATGGAGGCGCTCGGCCCGAACGCGACGGAAGCGGAAATCGGGCGGGGCGCATACGACGCCTTCGTCGCCCCGCTGCCCACCTGGGTGCTGGTCATCTGGCTGATCGTCGCCGTCATCGTGTTCGCCGCGGCGCTGCTCTACGCCGCCGGCCTGTGGGCCTGGGCCACCGGCCGCCTCGCGCGCACCCTCATGTCGCCCGACGACGAGCAGCTGCGCCGCGACCTGACCCGCGTCCGCGAGTCCCGCGCCGACGTCCTCGACGCCGCCGCCCTGGAACGCACCCGCATCGAGGGCGCCCTGCACGACGGCGTGCAGCACCGCCTGGTCGCCCTGACCATGAAGCTCGGCATCGTGCGGGCCGAGGAGCCGGACACCCCCGTCGGCAAGCTCGCGGGTGAGGTGCACGGCGAAATCGACGGGGTGCTCGCGGACCTGCGCCGCGTCATCCGCAACGTGCAGCCGCGCGCGCTGGCGGAGCACGGGCTGCGCGCCGCCGTCGCCGACCTCGCCGCCGGCCTGCCCATGCCGGTGACCGTCGACGTCCCGTCGGCGCGGATGCCGCGGCACATCGAGGAGGCGGCGTTCTTCATCACCTCCGAGGCCCTGTCCAACGTGGCCAAGCACGCCGAGGCCACCCGCGCCGACGTCGTGGGCGTCGTCGAGGACGGCACCCTGTTCCTGACCATCGCCGACGACGGCCGCGGCGGCGCCGTGGAAACCGCAGGCCGCGGGATGCGCGGCATGCGCCAGCGCGCCGCCGGCGTCGACGGGACCATCACCGTCGCCAGCCCCGTCGGCGGCGGCACCACCGTGACCCTCAGCTGCCCGCTGCCCGACGACACCGAGGAGGCCGACGCCCGATGACCGCCCCCACCCCCGTGCCCCCGCTGCGCATCGTCCTCGCCGAGGATTCGCCCCTG
>DUOR01000007.1 GCA_012838715.1 Actinomycetales bacterium | reverse complement strand
CCCGGCCTTCGTGAAATCCCCCGCCTCCATGTATTCCCCGGCCTCCGCGGTGGTCTGGCGCAGCAGGAAAAACCCGTACACCACGAGGGTGACCGTAGAAATGACGGCCTGCTGCATCCCCGTGTAGCTGCCGCCGCCGTCGAGGGCCGCGGGCAGGATCAGCGCGAAGGTCACCAGCACGATCAGCATGGACAGGTACGTCGACGAACCCGCCCGGTTCAGCCGCAGGTTGCCGTGCCGCAGCGCGCCGGCGAGGAGGGCCACGCCGACGACGAGGTTCATGATCACCATGCTCACGGCCATCACCGAATCCCGTGCGATGGTGGCGGATTCGCCGGGGCCGAGCATCACCGACGAAATGAGGATCACCTCGATGACCACGATGGACAACGTCAGCACCAGCGAGCCGTAGGGGTCGCCGAGGCGGCGCGCGAGGTGGTTCGCCTGCCCGACGACCCCGAAGGACAGGTACGCGATCACCCCGATGATGCCGGCCAGCAGCGCGCCCAACACCGGCCCGGGCAGGCCGGGACCGATCAGCGGCCCGGCGATCAGCGATGCCCCGACCGCCGCCCAGCCGATGATGGGCCGGGCGATGGTCGGGGCATTGATGACGTCGCGCGCGCTCAGGACGCGGGCTCCGGTGGAGCGGGTTTCCGGCTTGCGGGCTTCGGGCTTGCGGGGCTCGATTCCGCGGGTTCCGGGCTTGCGGGACATTGGTTCACCGTTCCCGGAGCCGTCCCCGCTGCGGTGAACGCGGTCCGGGTCGTCCCGTCCGCGCCGGCGCGCGGCGCCGGATGTGTGCCGCCACCTTATCGCACCCGCCCCGGCGGTTCCGGGGCTTGCGCGGGACCGCGCGGGGCGGGGCGGTTCCCCCGCTACCGCTATTTCGCGGCGGGGGCGTTCGCGGTCGCCTTGTCGGCGGGAGCGGTCGCGGTCGCGGTCGCGGGCTTCACCTGTTCGCCCTCCGCCTGCGTGCCGACGGCCTCCGCCTCGGCCTTCCGCCGGTTGTGGGCGGCGGCCGCGGTGTACAGGGCGATGGCGGCGGCGGTGGAGGTCAGGACCATCACGGACGCCATGGCGACCGGGAGGCTGAAGCCGATGGCGGCGGCGACGCCGACCAGCGGGCTCAGCACGCCGGCGAACGCGAACTGGCCGGCGCCGAGCAGCGCGGACGCGAGGCCCTTGGCCTTGCCCGAATGGCCCATGGCGAGCGCCGAGTTGTTGGCCATGTTGAGGCCCATCGACGTGACCACCAGGAAGAGGAGGACGAGCACGATGGCGAGGGGACCGTCGGCAAGCGTGGTGACCAGCAGCCCCAGCGCACCCAGCACCAGCCCCGCATTACCGACGCGGGCGAGGACCAGCGGGTCGATGGAACGGACGAGGCGCGCGTTCAGCAGACCGGCGACGAACATGCCCAGGCCGTTCGTGGCGAAGATGAGGGAGTACTGCAGCGGGGACACCCCGTAGTGGCTCTGCAGGACGTACGCCGACGCCGAGACGTAGGCGAACATCGTGCCGAAGGAGAAGATGTACGACAGGGTGAAACCGAGGTACGGGCGGTCGGAGACGAGGCCACGGAAGTCGTTCCACAGCACGCGGACCGACGCGGGGCGGCGCTCCTCGACCGGGAGGGTCTCGGGGACCACGAACAGGGCGCCCAACAGCATCACGACGTTGATGCCCAGCAGCAGCCAGAAGATGCCGCGCCAGCCGAAAGGATCGACGATGAAACCGCCGAGGACCGGGCCGACCACCGGCGCGAGGCCGCCGATGACCATCAGCAGCGAGAACACGCGGGCGACCTCCGGGCCGCGGACCATGTCGACGACCGCCGTGCGGGCCAGCACCACGGCCGCGCCACCGGCGAGGCCCTGGAACAGGCGGGCCGCGTAGAGCACGCCGATGGAGGGTGCGACGGCGGCGAGGGTGGTCATGACGACCATGCCGATCGCGCCGGCGACGATGATCTTCTTGCGGCCGCGCGAGTCCGACAGCGGGCCGGCGACGAGCTGGCCGGTGGCCATGCCCACGAGGAAGAAGGTCAGGGTCAGCTGCGCGCCGGCCTCGTTGACGCGGAGTTCCTCGCCCAGCTGGGGCAGGCCCGCGAGGTACATGTTGATGGACAACGGGGCCGCGGCGGCCATGAGGGCCAGCACGAGCATCAGCAACGGCGGCACTGTGCGCGTGGGCGCTGCAATCTTGGTCACGGACATCCTCCTGGCGACTGTTCGCCCGCTGCGGGAACCGAGGGGCATTTCATTGACGTGTCATCATTGTGCCACATATACCCCCCTGGGCATAATCCGCGGGGTTAGGGGCACCTTCCCCCGGCCTCAGGGGGACCGCCCCCGCCCGCCCCTGCCCGGCCCCGCCCGACCCCTGCCCGGACGGTCACATCCGTTCGGGCCACACGCTGTGCAATCAGCTCCCCCCGGGAATGCCAACGCCAAAACCGGGCACTAGGAT
>DUOR01000062.1 GCA_012838715.1 Actinomycetales bacterium | reverse complement strand
GGCGCCGTCGAGGATGACGGGGGTGCGGCGCACCGCGGCCTGCGCCAGGAACGCGGCCATCGCGGCGATGTCCGGGGAGGACGCGCGGCGCAGCACCTCCACCGGATCATTGCGCAGGCGGCGGACGCGGAACATCGCGTCGCGGACGGCGGCGGTCTTGCGCTTCCAGCCCTCGTCGTCGATGCCGGTGCCGCGGCCGACGACGACCACCGGCTCCGAACCCGTGGCCGCGCCGATGAGCGTGGCCGAAATGGTGGTGTTGCCGATGCCCAGGTCGCCCGCGATGAGCAGGTCCGCGCCTTCGTCGACGGCCTCGTCGGCCAGGCGGATGCCGATCTCCAGGGCCCGGCGGACCTCCTCGTCGCTCATCGCGTCCTCGCGGTCGATGGAACCGGAGGCGCGGCGCACCCGGTAGCGGGCGTCCTTCGAATCGGCGCCCGCACCGTCGGCGGGCACGTCATGGTCGAGCGAAATGTCCACGGACCGTACCGACGCGCCGTGCGTCGACGCGATGGCGTTGACGCCCGCGCCGCCCGCGACGATGTTCGCGTGCATCTGGATGGACACCTCGGCCGGGTACGCCGACACCCCGTGCCGCGCGATGCCGTGGTCGCCGGCGAAAACGATGACCCGGCAGTCGTCCAGCGCCCGCGGCGGGCATTCGCCCTGGCAGGCGGACACCCACACGCCCAGCTCCTCGAGCCGCCCCAACGCGCCCGTCGGCTTCGTCAGCCGCAGATGATGCTCCCTGGCAAGTTCACGGACGTGCTCATCGGGTGCGGAGACGGGGCCGAACAGTTCGTTGGTCATGACTCAATAATTTATCCCAGGACCCTTCACCGCGACCGGGCAGCCCGCGACGACGAGCACCACCCGGTCGCAAACCTCGGCGAGACGGCCGTTGAGCAGCCCAATCTCATCGCGGAACAACCTCCCCGAACGGTGTTCCGGAATGACCCCCATACCGACTTCAGGGGTGACGACCACCAGGTGCGCGTCGTCTGCGTCGCCTGCGGCATCGGCGGCCCCGGCGTCGCCGACGTCGCGGGCGGGCCACTCCCGCACCGCGCCGACCAGTTCATCGCACCACGGGTGCACCGATCCGCGGGGCGAGTCCCACAGGCCCTCGCGGTCGATGACCCCGGTCAGCCACGTCCCCACGTCGTCCAGCAGGACGTGATTGCCGGGGGAGGGGCGTCGTAAAGCGGTGACGGCATCGACGTCGTCGACGGTGCGCCACGACGCCGGCCGGCGCAGCCGGTGCTCGGCGATGCGGGCGCCGAAATCGGCGTCGAAACCGTCGGCGCCCGGGAAGGGGCGGGCCGTGGCGACGTAATCGACGCCGCGATCGCCCGCCAGCAGGCGCTCCGCCCAGGCGGACTTGCCGGAACGGGCGCCGCCCAGAACGAGGATGCGCATCCGGGCCCCCGGTTAAACCTCGTCGCCGATTTCCTTGCGCGGCCGCGGCGTGCGCAGGCGGCGCGGCTGGGTCGCGCGGGAGTAGGCGTAGAAACCGATGCCGAAGCCCGTCTTCGACTCCGGGAAACGCTCCCGGACCAGGGCGTTCGCCCGGCGGCCGATGATGATGCCCTCGATGAACAGCACGATGATGAGCACCATCGCAATCAGCGACGCCACGTTGGCGATCGTCTGGTTCGCCTGGCCAATCAGCATGATGAACAGCAGGACCAGCGCGAACGGCAGGAAAATGTTCGCCAGGAAACGGCGGGTGTCCACCCAATCGCGGACCAGCGCGCGATCCGGTCCCTGGTCGCGCGGCAGCATGTACTTCGGATCGCCGGCGGCCATCCGCTCGTCGGCGATGCGGCGGGCCTCGCGGCGCTCCGCGCGCTGCTCGGCCTTCGCCCGCTTCATCTCCTCCTTCGACATGGAGGCCTTCATCGCCGCCTTCTCCTCGCGACGGCGCTCGCGGGCCTCCTTCGACGTCAGCGGAGGATTAATCGGGCCACGATGAATGCCGCGCTCACGCTCGGCCTCGGCGCGCGTCGGCGTGGGACGACCCTTCTTCGGGGTGTAGGCGCTGCCCTTCGCGGCGGCCTTCGTCTCCTCCGCGGTCGGCACATGGCCCGCGGGCTCGGCGGCGGTGGCGTCACCCGCGGCGGCGTCGGCGGCCTCCGGGGTGGGGGACTCGTTCTTCTTCCAGGGCATCTTCACGGCTACCAGACTAAAGGGACTGCGTGACGCGCCCCAATTCGCCCCGCCGACGGGGACACTGGCACGTCGGAAAGCACCATCGGCCCGGCCGCACCCGCCGACGGCAAGTGGAGCGGGCCAACCCGCGGCAACCCGCCCGCGTCAAACCGCTTCAGGGGAGTATGGTGCTTAGGGTATCCTTCGGCACACATCGCGCGGCACGACCACGAGCCGTGAAACCGCGCCGCAACGGGAATACCCCGGACCCGGCCCGCGTTGATGCGAAGTGACCGACACGGCTTAACCAAGGAGCACCACGCTATGACCACCGCACAGACCACCGGCGTGACCCTCACCGACGCCGCCGCCGCCAAGGCCAAGGCGCTGCTGGACCAGGAGGGCGCCAACAACCTGTCCCTGCGCATCTCCGTCGCCCCGGGCGGCTGCGCCGGCCTGCGCTACCAGCTGTACTTCGACGACCGTAACCTCGACGGCGACGTGTCGGAGGAGTTCGGGGGCGTCCGCCTCGTCGTCGACCGCCAGTCCGTGCCCTACCTCATGGGCGCCACCATCGACTTCGCGGACACCATCGAGCAGCAGGGCTTCACCATCGACAACCCCGCCGCCACCGGCTCCTGCGCCTGCGGCGACTCCTTCAACTAAGAAGGCATCCGCCCGAAGCGGCGGCCAGAAGAGGCCGCCCGAAGAGGCGGCCCCGGAAGGCCGCCACTTCAGGCGTCGAAAGGCGAAGAATCCCGCCCCGGCACTGCGCCGGCGGCGGGATTTTCCGATCGTGCGACGTTTTACAGGTCGACGGGGTAGTCGCGCTGCGGGATGGTCGGCTTGATGCGGCCCTCGATGAAGATGCCGTGCCAGATCATGAACGCGAGGATGGTCCACAGGCGGCGGGAGTGGTCGCGCTCGGTCGGGTGGTGCTCGTCGAGCATGCGCTGGACGGCGGCCTTGTCGATGAGGTGCTCCGTCTGCGACTCGCGGATGACGTCCTGGGCCCAGCCCTTCAGCTCCTCGCCGGCGAGCCAGTGGCGGATGGGCACCGGGAAGCCGAGCTTGCGGCGATTGAGGACGTGCGGCGGGACGATGAGCTCCATCGCCTTGCGCAGCGCGTACTTGGTGGTGCCGCCGGCGATGCGCTGGTCGACGGGAAGGGTCTCGGCGACCTTGAACACCTCGCGGTCGAGGAAGGGGACGCGCAGCTCGAGGGAGTTGGCCATGGTGATCTTGTCGGCCTTGACCAGGATGTCGCCGCGCAGCCAGGTGAACAGGTCGAGGTGCTGCATGCGGGTGACCGGGTCCATGCCCTCGGACTTGGCGTAGATGGGGGCGGTGACCTCGCGGTGGTCCCATTCGCGCTTGGCCCACGGCAGCACGGTGTTCAGCTGCTCCCAATTGAAGGAACGGGCGTTGCCGTAGTAGCGGTCCTCGAGCGGGGTGGTGCCGCGCTCGAGCAGGGACTTGCCGCGCATGCCGTCGGGAAGCGCCTGGCCGAGCTTGGCCAGCCCGCGCTTCAGCGGGGCGGGGACGCGCTCGAATCCGGCGAGGGACAGCGGCTCCTTATAAATGGTGTATCCGCCGAAGAGCTCGTCGGCGCCTTCGCCGGAGAGGACGACCTTGACGTGCTTGCGGGCCTCGGCGGCGACGAAGTACAGCGGCACGAGGGCGGGGTCGGCGACGGGGTCGTCGAGGAACCAGATGATCTCCGGGACGGCGGCGGCGAACTCCTCCGGGGAGACGACCTTGACGATGTGCTCGACGCCGATGGCGGCGGCGGACTCGGCGGCGACGTCGATCTCGGAGAAGCCCTCGCGCTCGAAGCCGGTGGTGAAGGTCAGCAGGTTCGGGTTGTGGCGCTTGGCCAGCGCGGCGATGGCGGTGGAGTCGATGCCGCCGGAGAGGAAGGAACCGACGGTGACGTCGGCGCGCATGTGCTTGGCCACGGAATCCTCGAGGGCCTCGGCGATGCGCTCGTACACGGCCTGCTCGCCGCCCTTGGGGACGGGGCGGATGGGGAACTCGGGCTTGAAGTAGCGCTTCTGCTCGAGGACGCCGCCGGGGGTCAGAGTGGCGGTGCAGCCGGATTCGAGGCGGCGGATGCCGGTGTGCAGCGATTCGGGCTCCGGGACGTACTGCAGGTCCATGTAATGGACGAGGGCGCGCTTGTCCAGATCCTTGTCGTCGACGCCGAGCTCGGGGGCCATCTCGAGGATGGACTTCTTCTCCGAGGCGAACGCGGTGCCGCGGTCGGTGGTGGCGTAGTACAGCGGCTTGATGCCGAAGGGGTCGCGGGCGAGGAAGAGCTTCTTCTCCACCGTGTCCCAGATGGCGATGCCGAACATGCCGCGCAGGTGCGTGACGACGTCCTCACCCCAGTGGTGGAAGCCGACCAGAATCGGCTCGCCGTCACCGGAGGTGTTGAAGGAGTAGCCGGCGCCGGTGAGTTCCTCGCGGAGCTCGACGTAGTTGTAGATCTCGCCGTTGAAGGTCATGGCGTACCGCCCGGGCTGATCCTCCGGCCCCCAGATCAGCGGCTGCGCGCTGTGCTCGAGGTCGATGATGGACAGGCGGTTGAAGCCGAAGACGGCGTCGGCGTCGTTCCACGTGCCCGCGTCGTCGGGGCCGCGGTGGCGCATCTTGGGCAGCGCCCGCTCGATGGCGGGCACCAGCTCCGCGGCATCGGAGTTGGCTGCGAGGATTCCGAGGAGGCCACACATGCTGGGGCAGACACCTTTCATCGGGGAGGGGGACCGGGATAACACTAGTCCTCTTGCGGGCCGGGACGTATATGTAGGCCTCCGGCGGGGCGGGGCCTGCCGTGGGCGGGGGAGCGGCGGGCGCCCGTCGGCACGCGCGCGGTGCTTTCCGACGACGGGGGTCGCGACCCGGCGACGCGACGGTGACCCCCGCACAGGGGGAACACGCCGAAACGACCGGTTGTGACGTGGATCACCGAAAATGCCCTCACCCCCGGCATGTAGGGGGTTCTCAGGCTTTTATTAGCCCGTCTATACTCGTGGACACCCCGTGAGGTCAGACCAGTGTGGAGAATTCACAGGAATGGGCTAACCTGCTTGGGTAAGACAGAACCCTGATGGGTTCTCAGGATTGTGTGGATCAGGAAGGCAGACACACGTGAATCAGCGTAGAAAGAACGGAGTCGCCCGCAAGCTCGGTGCACTCGGTGTTCTCGCCGGCAGCGCCACGCTGCTCGCCGGTTGCGAGGTCGGGTACCCGGACAACGGCTTCTTCAAGCTGCTCCGTTTCGGCTGGCCCGAGGGTGTTACCCCGGAGGCCGAGGTCATGGGCAACTTCTGGGTGTGGACCTGGGTTGTGGCCTGGATCATCGGCATCGCCGTCTGGGGCCTCACCATTTACTCCATGGTCGGCTTCTCCGCGAAGAAGGCCAAGAAGGCCGGCAAGGACGAGTTCCCGCGCCAGACCGCCTACAACGTCCCGCTCGAGCTGATCCTCACGATCATCCCGATCATCATCGTCATGGGCCTGTTCTTCTTCACCGTCCAGACCCAGGACAAGGTCACCGCCATGGACAAGGAGCCGGAGGTCGTCGTCGACGTCACCGGTTTCCAGTGGAACTGGAAGTTCGGCTACGCCCAGATTTCCGGCGACCTGATGGGTGACGGCGAGGACTACGTCGGCCGCATCGACGGTTCCGACCCGGAGGTCTTCTTCACCGGTGAAGAGGGCGACGACGACCGCAACCAGCGCGACTACCCGGTTCACGGTCAGGCCAGCCAGGACCTCTCTTACCTCCACTTCAACGAGATCGAGACCCTCGGCACCACCGAGGAGGTCCCGGTGCTGGTCGTCCCGCAGGACACCGCCATCGAGTTCGACCTCGCGTCCTCCGACGTGGTCCACTCCTTCTGGGTCCCGGAGTTCCTCTTCAAGCGTGACGCGTTCCCGCACCCCGAGGCCAACAAGTCGAACCGCCGCTTCCAGATTGAGGCCATCGACTCCTCCACGTTCGACCGCCGCGCCGAGAACATGGACAACCCGCGCGACAACTACTCCAACGCCTTCGTCGGCCGCTGCGCCGAGATGTGCGGCACCTACCACGCGATGATGAACTTCGAGATTCGCGCGGTCACCCGCGAGCAGTTCGCCGAGTACATCCAGTTCCGCCAGGACAACCCGGGCGCCTCCAACGCCGAGGCCCTCGAGTCCATCGGTGAAGAGCCCTTCGCCGTGTCGACCTCCCCGTTCAACTCCGGCCGCCTGGACACCCGTGACATGGGTAACCGCGAGGCGAACACGGTCGACCTGAACGCCGCCAACTAACCGCCCACCACTTCAAAGAAGGACCAACGACATGAAGTCAGCAGCCAAGCTGTTCTACGGCCTTACCGTGTTCCTGGGCGTCGTGGCCGTCGTGTACATCTTCGGCACGATGTACCTGCAGGACACCGGTTCCGTCATCAACGAGAACCAGGGCCGCCTCGAGTGGGCCGGCGCCACCGGCCTGTTCATGAGCACCCTGCTCACCCTGTTCCTGGGCGTGTACTTCCACTTCACGGAGACCCGCTCCGACATCACCCCGTCCGACTGGGAGGAGGCCGAGGTCGCCGACGGCGCCGGTACGCTGGGCTTCTTCTCCGCGGCTTCCATCTGGCCGTTCGTGATGTGCCTCGCCCTGCTGCTGCTGGGCTACGGTATCGCCTTCTGGCTGTACTGGCTCATCGCCCTGGGCGCCGTCCTGATGATTTGGGCGACCACCCGCCTGAACACCCAGTACGTCACCCCGCACGACTAAGCGGAAAAACGTACGACGGCGTCCACCGGCCGCGCGAGCGGCCCGGACGCGAACGACCCCGCCATCTGGCCTTCCGGTGGCGGGGTTTCCCCATGCCCGGGCACGACGCGTGCCCGGGCTTTAGATGTTCTCGGCTTGCCGGCCCTAGGCGAACTCGACGGGCTTCTTGCCGCGGGGCAGTTCGGTGACCTGGCCCTCCTCGACGACGAGGTGCCGGGCCTCGAGGAAGTCGACCATGCGGCGGTCGTGGGTCACCACGATGACGGTCCCCTCGGCGGCGGAGATGGCGTCCTGGACTTCCTCGATGAGGTCGACGCTGAGGTGGTTCGTCGGCTCGTCGAGAAGCAGGATGTCCGGCGGGTCCGCCACGATGAGGGCGAGCGCCACGCGACGCTGCTGGCCGACGGACAGGTCGCCCACGGGGCGTTTCGTGTCGCGGGCGGTGAGCAGGCCCAGGTCGTTCAGCGTGACCGTGGGGGAGGGGGTCAAGTCGTACATTTCGGCGGGGCTGAGGGTCGGGTCCTCCCAGTCCTGCTCCTGCGCGAGCATTTCCACGCGGGTCTCGGGGGACAGGCGCAGCTCGCCGGAGGCGGTCGGGATCTGTCCGAGAATGACCTTCAGCAACGTTGATTTGCCGGCGCCGTTGGGGCCGGTGACCAACAGGGTGTCGCCGGGGCGGATGGTGAGGGAACCGACGAAGATGCGGTCGGGGACGACGACGCCACGCATCTTGACGTGGAAATCCTCCTCGCTGCCGGCGGGCGCCCGCTTGGTGGACAGCGGCTTGGTCAGGGGCGCATCGAAGCCGAGCAAGGCAGGGGGCTTGCCCACGCCGTCCTCCTCGAGCTGCTCCAGCCGCTGCCGGGCGGACCGGATGCGGCGGGCGACCTGACGGTCGGCGCGGCCCGCCGAGTGGTCGTAGCCCATCTTCTCGTTGTCGCGCTTGGTGCGGACGGGCCCGGCCTCCTCCTGCACGGTCTCGATGGTCTTCTCCAGCCGGGCCTTCTCGTGCTGCTCGGTGCGCCACTGGTGCTCCCACAGCTGGCGTTCATGGCGGCGGTGCTTGTCGTAGTCGGTGTAGTTGCCGCGGAACATGCCGATGCCCTCGCGGCCCGGCACCAGGTCACCGATGATGGTGCACACGGCGTCGAGGAAATCGCGGTCGTGGGTGGCCACGACGACGACGCCGGGATGGTTGTTGATGGTGTCGATGACCAGCTGACGGCCGCGGTCGTCGAGGTGGTTGGTCGGCTCGTCGAGAAGCAGGATTTCGGGCTTGCGGATGAGCGTCAGCGCCAGCCCCAGGCGGGCGCGCTGCCCACCGGACATCTCCGCGGAGCGCTGCTCCAGCAGCGGCCCCTCCGGCCCGTCGCCGGTGAGGCCCAGGTAGTCGAGGACGACCTCCGCGTGATGCTCGGCGTTCCAGTCGTCGTGGGCCATCACATCCGAGAAGTGCTTGGAGTACTCCTTTTCGGCGGCCTCCGCGGCCTCGGCGTCGGTGGCGGCGGCCATCGCCTCCGCGGCGTCCTCCAGGGCCTGCAGGCGGCGCTTGGAGGGTCCCAGCGCCTCGTCCACGAGCAGCCGGCCCGTCGAATCGAACGGCGCCTCCAGCTCCTGGGAGCCGAGCACGCGCGTGCCGACGTGCGTCACCTTGCCGTTGGTGGGCTTGCGGCGTCCGGACAGCAGCCACAAAAGCGTCGACTTGCCGGCGCCGTTGTCGCCCACGAGGCCCAGGACATCGCCGGCCGAAAGGGTCATGTTGACGTTGCGGAGCACGGGCGTGCCCTCGTAGTCGTAGTTGACCCCGTTGGCGGTGAGCTGGGTGGCGGAGCCGTCGATGAAGGGCAGTGGTGATTCGGCCATAATCCACCAGTTTACGCTGCTCGCCGGGGTGCCGGGAGACGCGAAAACGCCGTCTGCCCCGGTGAATTGGGCGGACGGCGTTCGTTTCGGACGTTTCCCGTTAATGCCTTATATATTGTCGCGCCGCCAAGCCGGCAGCAGCGGGCCACGGTGGGCCACGCACGCGCGCGTGGGCCGCCGCGGCGGAACCGCTACTGCGCGGTCGCGGCCTGCATGATCTCGGCGCAGCGGCCGGAGTCGAGGGTCTCGCGGACGACGGCCAGCTTCTCGGCCATGGCCTCGCGGAGGCTGCGGCCGCCGAGGCCGTGGGCGGCGACGAGGGCGGCGGCGGAGTTCAGCAGCACGGCGTCGCGGATGGGGCCCTGGATTTCGTTGTTCCACACCTTGTGCGCGACCTCGGCGTTGTAGGCGGGCTCGCCGCCGCGGAGGGAGTCGGCCGGGGCGTGGGTCATGCCGTAATCGAGGGGGTCGATGATGTCCTCGGTGACGTTGCCGTCCTCCACGATGAACACGCGGGTCGGGCCGGTGACGGTGATTTCGTCGAGTCCGTCGGAACCGCGGACGACCAGCACGCGCTGGCCGCGGCGGGCGAAGGCGCCTGCCATGGTCTCCATCTGGTCCTCGAAGGCGCAGCCGATGAGGGAGGCCTTCGGCTGTGCCGGGTTGGTCAGCGGGCCGAGGAGGTTGAACAGGGTGGGCACGGCCAGCTGCGAGCGGACGGGGCCCGCGTAGCGCATCGCCGGGTGGTACGTCGCGGCGAAGAGGAAGCGGAGGCGGAAGTCCGGGTGGGCGGGGGAGTTGACGTGGCCGTCGGCGATGTCGAGGCCCAGCGCCTCCAGCATGTCGGCGCCGCCGGACTTGGAGGAGGCGGCGCGGTTGCCGTGCTTGAGCACCGGCGTGCCGGACGCGGCGACCACGACCGAGGACATGGTGGAGATGTTCACCGTGTGGGCGCCGTCGCCACCGGTGCCGACGATGTCGACGGCGCCGGCGGCGTCGGGAAGCTCCACGTCGGCGGCGTGGGCGAGCATGCCCGTTGCGGCGGCGTCGAGCTCGGACGGGGTGATGCCCTTGGCGAAGAGGCCGAAGGCGAACGCGGCGACGTGGACGTCGGAGGCGCGGCCGGTCATGACCTCGTCCATGGCGAAACGGACGGCCTCGGCGGGCAGCTCGCGGCGGGCGCCGATGAGGCCCAGCACCTGTCGCCAGTTGACCTGTCCGGGGTTGGCGGTGTGCTGGGTCATGCTTCGCTCCTTAACTTTCGTGCTCCTGCGCCCGTCGCGGCGGAAACCGCGGGGCAGTCCCGTGCAATCGGGTACGAGGTGGAATATTACGGCCCCGCCCCGGCCTCCGCTCGCGAGGGTGCTTTCCGACGGCCCGTTGCCGCGCCCCGGTGGGGGAGCGGCGATACCGGCGGGGGTTACGGGGGTGCGGTGGTCGGGAGGGGTGGGCCGCCGGAAACGCTCATGCGCTACACTCGCTTGCCATAAGGTTCGGCACAGGTTCGCCGGACTCGGCCGTGGGGGCGGCCGGACCGCGCGGGCGGAATGCCACCGGTGGAAGCCGGGAGGCGCGGGGACGCCGAAGGGGAAGCGTCGGAAAGCGACAAGATAAGTTCCCCCGGTTCGGAAAATTTACGAAAACTCTCAGGAATCTTTTGCGGCGACCTGGGGTTTTAGAGAAATCTGAACCAAAACGGGGGTTGCAACGTGACTCTTTCTTAACGACAGGCCATACTGTTCATCGTGACGAGCGCAGTTGAAAACACAGGTATGACAGCACCACGTCGTGCCGCGACACTGAACCGACCGAACATGGTCAGTGTCGGGACGATCGTGTTCCTGTCTCAGGAATTGATGTTCTTCGCCGGC
>DUOR01000061.1 GCA_012838715.1 Actinomycetales bacterium | reverse complement strand
TCGAGTTCGACGGCGTCGTCTTCACGCATGCCGACGGTGGCGCCGCAACCGGCTCCCCCGACCGCACCCTGGACGGCGTGTCCTTCACCGCGGCCGCCGGCCGGACCACGGCCCTGGTCGGCCCCTCGGGCGCCGGCAAGTCCACGATCCTCGCGCTCATCGAGCGGTTCCACGAGGTCGGGTCGGGCACGGTGCGCGTGGGCGGCGTCGACGTCCGCGAGCTCGATCGGGACACGTTGCGCGGGGCCATCGGCTACGTGGAGCAGTCCACGCCGGCCCTGGCGGGCACCATCCGCGACAACCTGATGCTGGGCCTCCCCGACGCCGGCGACGACGATTGCCGCCGTGTGCTGGCGGAGGTCAACCTCCTCGACCGCATCACCGCGCATCCCGACGGCCTCTCCGCCACCCTCGGCGACCGCGGCGTCGGGCTGTCCGGCGGCGAACGTCAGCGGCTGGCCATCGCCCGCGCCCTGCTCGCAGACCGGCCGCTGCTGCTCCTCGACGAGCCGACCGCATCCCTGGACTCCCGCAACGAACGGGCCCTGCGGGAAGCCATCGACACGGCGGCCCGGCGCCGCAGCGTCATCATCGTGGCGCACCGCCTCGCCACGGTCGCCGGATCGGACTCGATCGTGGTGCTCGACCGGGGCCGCGTCGCGGGCGTCGGCACGCACGCCGAACTGATGGCCGGCAACCGGCTGTACGCCGACCTCGCCCGCGACCAGCTGCTCTCCTGAGCCCCGGGGCAAACCCCGGTGCCGGACGGGCCGGCGTCGGAAAGCACCCGCCCTTGCAGCACCCGCCGCCCCCGCCCCGAAAGCGCGCTCCCGCAACGGGAATGACGGAAATCAGCCGCCGCGGGCGCGAAAATGCCGCCTGCGCAGGGCAATCCGGGTAACGCGAAACACCCCGCGGCGGGGTGGGAAGCGATCCCGGGCAGGCGTAGAGTTGACCGTTGAGAGCGGAACAACGCCTTGGTGCGCCCCACGCCCCCGACCGCACACCCGCGGAGACGGGAAACGACGGGCCAACCCGCCACGAACAGCGGCGGATGAGTGACCCGGGCGGTATTTCCGCCCCGAGTCCCATCCGACGATCGGCGCCCGCCCCCGCGGGCCGAGAAAGGTGGCACGGGTGACCATCGCCGCGCCCAACGAACGCATCGAGTCCGACGGCTCCACCACCGAGCCCTGGGCGGGTTTCGCCGCCGGACCGTGGCGGGAAGCCATCGACGTCCGCGATTTCATCCAGCGCAACTACACGCCCTACGACGGGGACGCGTCCTTCCTCGCCGGCCCCACCGACAAGACGCTGCGCGTGTGGGACCACCTGGAACGCAACTACCTGTCGGTGGAGCGCAAGAACCGCGTGTACGACGTCGACACCGAAACCCCGGCGGACATCGACGCCTTCCCCGCCGGCCACATCTCCGCGGACGACGACGTCATCGTCGGCCTGCAGACCGACGTGCCGCTGAAGCGCGCCATGATGCCCAACGGCGGCTGGCGCATGGTCGAGACCGCCATCAAGGAGTCCGGCAAGGAGCCGGACCCGCGGGTGAAGGAAATCTTCACCAAGTACCGCAAAACCCACAATGAGGCGGTCTTCGACATCTACACCGCGCGGATCCGCGCCGCGCGCCGTTCCCACATCATCACGGGGCTTCCCGACGCCTACGGCCGCGGCCGCATCATCGGCGACTACCGCCGCGTGGCGCTCTACGGCGTGGACCACCTCATCGCCGAAAAGGAGGCCGCCAAGACCGCGGTCTCCGCGCAGGGCTTCTCCGAGCACTGGGCCCGCTTCCGCGAAGAGCACGCCGAGCAGATCAAGGCGCTTAAGAAGCTCAAGACGATGGCGGAGACCTACGGCTTCGACATCTCCGGCCCCGCCACCACCGCCAAGGAAGCCGTCCAGTGGACGTACTTCGGCTACCTGGCGTCGGTGAAGTCGCAGGACGGCGCCGCCATGTCCATCGGCCGCCTGTCGCAGTTCTTCGACATCTACTTCGAACGGGACTTCGCCGCCGGCATCCTCACCGAGGAAGAGGCCCAGGAAATCATCGACGCGCTGGTGATCAAGCTGCGCATCGTCCGCTTCCTGCGCACCATCGACTACGACCAGATCTTCTCCGGCGACCCGTACTGGGCCACCTGGTCCGACGCCGGGTTCTCCGACGACGGCCGCCACATGGTGACCAAGACCGCCTTCCGCCTGCTGCAGACGCTGCGCAACCTGGGCCCCGCCCCGGAACCGAACATCACCGTGTTCTGGGACCCGCAGCTGCCCGCCGGCTACAAGGAATTCTGCTCGGCGATCTCCATCGAAACCTCGTCGCTGCAGTACGAGTCGGACCGCCAGATCCGCGAACGCTGGGGCGACGACGCCGCCATCGCGTGCTGCGTGTCCCCCATGACCGTCGGCAAGCAGATGCAGTTCTTCGGCGCCCGCGTCAACGCGGCGAAGGCGCTGCTGTACGCGCTCAACGGCGGCCGCGACGAAGTGTCCGGCCACCAGGTCGTCGAGGGGTACGCCCCCGTCGAGGGCGACGGCCCGCTCGACTTCGACGACGTCTGGGCGAAGTACGAGGACATGCTGGACTGGGTGGTGGGCACCTACGTCGAAGCGCTGAACATCATCCACTGGTGCCACGACAAGTACGCCTACGAGTCCATCGAGATGGCGCTGCACGATTCGGACATCGTCCGCTCGATGGGCTGCGGCATCGCCGGCCTGTCCATCGTCGCCGATTCCCTCGCGGCCATCAAGTACGCCAAGGTCACGCCGGTCCGCGACGACACCGGCCTCATCGTCGACTACGTCACCGAAGGCGACTTCCCCGTCTACGGCAACGACGACGACCGCGCCGACGACATCGCGGCGACCATCGTCCACACCGTGATGGCGAAGATCAAGGAAATCCCGCTGTACCGCGACGCCATCCCGACGCAGTCCGTGCTGACCATCACCTCGAACGTCGTCTACGGCCGCGCCACCGGCAACTTCCCCTCCGGCCACCGCGCCGGCACCCCGTTCGCCCCCGGCGCCAACCCGGAAAACGGCATGGACACCCACGGCATGGTCGCGTCCATGCTGTCGGTGGGCAAGCTCGACTACGAGGACGCCCTCGACGGCATCTCGCTGACCAACACCATCACCCCGTCCGGCCTGGGCCGCACGAAGGACGAGCAGGTCGGCAACCTGGTCGGCATCCTCGACGCCGGCTTCATCATGGACGACGAGTAGCGCGGCACCTTTCCCGCGCTGGCCCGGATTCAATCCGCGCCGGCCCGCACTTCACCGACACCCGACACTCCGCCCGCACCACCCCGACACCCGACGCAAGGAGACCCCACCCCATGTCCTCCAAGTCCTTCGACGAACGCCTCGCCGACATGAAGTCCCAGCGCTCCGCGAACAACGCGGAGTCCGGCCTGTACCACGCCAACATCAACGTGCTGGACAAGTCGACCCTCGAGGACGCCATGGCCAACCCGGACAAGTACCCGAACTTGACGGTTCGCGTCTCCGGTTACGCGGTGAACTTCGTCAAGCTGACCGCGGAGCAGCAGCAGGACGTCCTGGACCGCACGTTCCACGAGAACGCGTAGGCGCCGCCGATGGCGGACGGACTCAATCGCAAGGTCACCGTCGCCCCCTCCGACGGCCCGCGGGTGCGCGGGACGGCGCAGGGGCTCGGCGGCGTCGGCACGCACGGCGACGGTGACGCGCCCGACGCCGCGGGCATCGTCGACGTGGCGGAGCTGAACCGGCGCGCGCTTTTCGACGCCCGTCGCACCGGCGACATCGGCCTCGTGCATTCCTGGGAGCTGGTCACCGCCGTCGACGGCCCCGGCACGCGGATGACCCTGTTCATGTCGGGGTGCCCGCTGCGCTGCAAGTACTGCCACAACCCCGACACGATGGAGCTGCGGGAGGGCACGCTGGAGCGCGTCGAGGACGTGATCAAGCGGGTGAAGCGCTACCGGCCGGTGTTCCGCGCGTCGGGTGGCGGGCTGACCATTTCCGGTGGCGAGCCGCTGTTCCAGCTGGCGTTCACGAAGCGGGTGCTGGCGGCGGCGCGGGAGGCCGGCATCCACACTGCGGTGGACACCTCCGGTAACCTCGGCCACCGGCTCAGCGACGACGACCTCGACCTGGTCGACCTTTTCCTCCTCGACGTGAAGTCCGGGCTGCCCGGCACCTACGAGAAGGTCACCAGCCAGAAGCTGAAGCCGACCCTCGAATTCGGTGAGCGTCTCGCCGCCCACGGCAAGAAGATGTGGGTCCGGTTCGTGCTGGTCCCCGGACTCACCGACGACCCCGCCAACGTCGAGGCCACCGCCGACATCGTCGCCCGATGGGCCGACAGCGTCGAGCGCGTGGAGGTCCTCCCCTTCCACAACATGGGCGCCGACAAATGGGCCAACCTGGGCATGCCCTACGAGCTTGCCGACGTCCGCCCACCCACGAAGGAATCCCTCGACACCGTCCGCGACGTTTTCCGCTCCCGCGGCCTGACGACGTTCTGACGGACGGCCGGTGTCCGGACGGGCGGATGCGTCCGTCGGGACGGTTCCGCGGCCCGGCTCGGTTGGCCGGGTGGGTCCAATGGATGGTCGGCCGGGTCGTCCGTCGGCCCTGCTCGGTCTGGCGTCGTTGCCGACCCGTTGCCACTTTAGCGATATATCGTTACTTGACTCCGATTCGGTAGCGATATATCGTTATGTCATGCAGTCATCGGTACTGCACCCGGGAATCGAAGCGCCGGTACCACCGGCCTGAACGATTCCCGGCCACCATCACCTGAGAACTTCAGGAGTGATTCACGAGGAGACGCACACCATGCGACACCATCACCACCACCATCACATGCACGCCGACGCCATGTACTTCGACGGCGAATCCGGTGGCTGCGGCTGCGGCGGAGGCCGCGGACGCCGCCGCGGACGCCGGCCTCACCGCCGCCGCGACGAACGCGGCCACGGCAACGGCAACGGTCGGGTGCACGCACATGGCCCCCACGGAGGTCGCGGCCACGGTCACGGCCCCCACGGACATGGCGGCGGCCACGGCCACGGTCCCGGCAAGGGTCGCGGACGTCGGGCTCGCCGCGGGGATCTCCGCGCCGTCACCCTGCTGCTGTTGGCCGACGAGCCGATGCACGGCTACCAGATCATGAGCACCATCGCCGAGCGCACCGGCCGCCACTGGACGCCGGGCCCCGGCGCCACGTACCCGACCATCAGCCTGCTCGAGGACGAGGGCCTGATTTCCGTCGCCCCCGTCGACGGCAAGAAGACGGCCACCATCACCGATCTCGGCCGGGCGGAGGTCGAGGAGCATCGCGCCGAGTGGGCGGCGATCCTGGACCGGTACGCCGACGACGACGCCTCCCCGCGCAGCCCGCACATCATCCGCGGCGCGATGATGGACCTGCGCGACGCGGTGAAGCACGTCGATTTCAACGGCACCGACGCGGATCGCGACCGTCTCATCGAGATCCTGCGCGACACCACCGCGAAGGTGCGGACGCTGACCGCCGGCAACCGAGCCGACACCGACACCGGTTCCGACACCGGTTCCGACACCGACGGCACGGCCTAGCCCGCATCCCCCGAAGCCGACGGTGGCTGAATGCGGGTCACCTCCGGCGAAACCCCCCGGAACGCCCATAGAGCGCTTTCCGACGCCTCGCTGGACCCCAACCCCGGAACCGGCCCCATCGCCGTAGCGGCGCCGTGAGGGCCGATTCCTGGCGTCACCGCGATCCGGAATTCCGGCGCCGCGATGACCCGGCGGATGGCACCAAGTTCGCGGTTATACCCGTTTTTCGCGGGAAGGAATAACCGCGAACTTGGTGCATTTGGGGCCCTTTTCCACCAACTTCGCGGTTCTTCTTGTTCGCGCGAACCCGATATAACCGCGAGCTTGGCGAGCAGTGCTCTCTGAGGTCGATTCGAGTGCCCCGGAGGGTGTTCGGTGCTCCCGTGGGTCGTCCGAGGGCGGTTCGGGCCCCCGATCGCGGCACGGCCTCACGTCGGGCGGCCCGATAGTGGTCCGGTCGGACGTCGGGCGCCGGCACCCGCGGCCGAATCCCCTACTCGCCCGGGTTCTGGCCGCCGGGAAGAACCGCGAGGCGCAGGTTGGTGCGCGACAGCAGCTGCCCGTCGGACTCGCGGGTGTGCCGGATTTCCCAGACCTGGGAGGTCCGGCCGAGGTGCACCGGTGAGGCGGTGGACACGAGCACATCGCCCTTGCGGGCGGAACGGTAGAAGTCGGTGGAGTTGTTCACGCCGACCACCGGGCGGTCGCCGCCGACGGCGATGAAGCCCGCAATCGAACCGCAGGACTCGCCAATGGATGCGTACGTCCCACCATTGGCGACCCCCCACGGCTGCAGGTGGCGTTCGTCGATGGGCATCCGCATGCTCAGCAGGCGCGGTCCGACGGTCACGTACTCCATGCCCAGGTGGGCGTCGAGGCCGGCCGCATGAATATCCCCGCGGCCGACGGCGTTCAGTTCCTCGACCTCTTCGTCGGTAAGCACGCGTTCGGCGGCAATGGCCAGCAGCTTCGCGTAGGCCTGAAACTTCTCCTGGGACATCAGCATCGGTGGCACCACTTTCTCTCGGGACGACGTTTCCCCGAGGTTAGACGTTTCCCCGAGGTTACCGGCGCCGGTAGCGGTTGGTGGTCAATTCCTCGTAACCGGGCACGTCACCACCGTCGTAACGCTGCCATGCGTCGGCGAAGAGTTGCGGCATCGGCACCTGCGGCGGGCACGACGGCACTACCGGGCGGGCCTCGGCGTCGCGCCCCAACTGGTGCAGCGGCGCGTTCCGCACCTCCAGGCCCTTTTAGCGTGGCCCCGTGCCCATTCGGCCACCCGGCGGGAACCGGCGCGGTCTGGCGCCGCCGCACCGCGTCCGGCGGCGCCGGCGGGAATCCCGCTGCAACTATCGGCAACCCCGGCCCGAACCGCATTGCGGCCCCGGGGTTGCGCCTAAACTGACGGGCATGGACAACCAGACTCAGCTCGCCCAGATCGGTGTCGTCGGCATGGCGGTGATGGGCTCGAACATCGCCCGCAACTTCGCCCGCAACGGCAACACCGTCGCCGTCTACAACCGCAGCCCCGAGAAGACCCGCGCCGTCATCGCCGAGCACGGCGACGAGGGCACTTTCATCCCCTCCGAGACCATCGAGGATTTCGTGGCGTCGCTGGAGCGGCCGCGGCGCGCGCTGATCATGGTGCAGGCGGGTCCCGCCACCGACGCGGTCATCGCCCAGCTCGCCGACCTGATGCAGCCCGGCGACATCATCATCGACGGCGGCAACGCCCTGTACACGGACACCATCCGCCGCGAGAAGGAAATCCGCGAGCGTGGCCTGCACTTCGTCGGCGCCGGCATCTCCGGCGGCGAGGAGGGCGCGCTGAACGGCCCGTCCATCATGCCGGGCGGCCCGGCCGAGTCCTACGAGTCGCTGGGCCCGCTGCTGGAGTCCGTCGCGGCGGTCGTCGACGGCGTGCCCTGCGTGACCCACATCGGCCCGGACGGCGCCGGCCACTTCGTGAAGATGGTCCACAACGGCATCGAGTACGCCGACATGCAGGTCATCGGCGAGGCCTACCACCTGCTGCGTTACGCGGCGGGCATGGAGCCGGCCGAAATCGCGGAGACCTTCCGCGAGTGGAACTCGGGCGACCTGGATTCCTACCTCATCGAGATCACCGCGGAGGTGCTCGCCCAGGTCGACGCCGAGACCGGCAAGCCGCTGGTCGACGTCATCGTCGATGCCGCCGGCCAGAAGGGCACGGGCCGGTGGACCGTCAAGGCGGCCCTGGACCTCGGCGTGCCGGTGACCGGCATCGGCGAGGCCGTGTTCGCCCGCGCCCTGTCCGGCGCGATCGCGCAGCGCGAGGCGACCGTGCCGGCGCTGCCGTCGGGCGAGCTGACCACCCTGGACGCGCTCGGCGTGGACAAGGAGGGCTTCGTCGAGGACGTGCGCCGCGCGCTGTACGCCTCCAAGCTCATCGCCTACGCGCAGGGCTTCGACGAGATCAAGGCCGGCTCCGACGAGTACGGCTGGGACGTCGACCCCCGCGACCTGGCCACCATCTGGCGCGGCGGCTGCATCATCCGGGCGAAGTTCCTGGACCGCATCCGCGAGGCGTACGACACCAACCCGGACGTCGAGTCGCTGCTGCTGGACCCGTACTTCAAGAACGAGATGGGCGGCCTGCTGGACGCCTGGCGCCGCGTCGTCGTCGCCGCGACGCAGCTGGGCCTGCCGGTGCCGGTGTTCTCCTCCTCGCTGTCCTACTACGACTCGCTGCGCGCCGAGCGCCTGCCGGCCGCGGTCATCCAGGGCCAGCGCGACTTCTTCGGCGCCCACACCTACCGCCGCGTCGACCGCGAGGGCTCCTTCCACACCCTGTGGTCCGGCGACCGCTCCGAGGTCGAGGCCTAGCCGCCGCACCCGGCCCGGTATCCTGTCCGCATGCGCGATGATGCGGCCGGGACGCCCGGCCCCGACGAACCCTCCAGTCCCCCGCCCCCGGGCGGCGGTGACGGGGGGTCGTCGTCGTTTCCGGGCACCGGCGCTGCAAAGAACACCGGCGCGGCAAACAGCACCGGCGCTGCAAACAACACCGGCGCTGCGGGATGCTTCGGCGACCTCGGCGTCGATGGCGCCGTGGTCAGGGCGCTGCGGTCGCTCGGTGCGACGGAGCCGACGCCCATCCAGGCGGCGGCGCTGCCCGACGCCCTCGCCGGCCGCGACATCCTCGGCCGCGCGCCGACGGGTTCCGGCAAGACCCTCGCCTTCGGCATCCCCATCGTCGAGCGCCTCAGCGGCGCGCCGTCGGTGCCGGGCCGCCCGCGCGCCCTGGTCATCTCCCCGACCCGTGAGCTCGCCATCCAGATTGCCGACGTCCTCGGCGATCTCGGCACCGCCGCGGGCCTGCGCACGGTCGCGTTCGTCGGCGGCGAGAACGTGTCCCGCCAGCGCACCAGCCTCGCCGCCCCGGTCGACGTCGCGGTGGTCACCCCGGGCCGGGCGCACGACCTGCGCCGCCAGGGTCTGCTGGAGCTTTCCGACGTCGCCCTCGTCGTCGTCGACGAGGCCGACGAACTCGCCGCCCTGGGCTTCCTCCCGGACGTCATCGGCCTGGTCCGCGCGGTGCCCGCGGCGGCGCAGCGGATGCTCTTCTCCGCGACGCTCGACGAGGCCGCCCTGCAGCTGATGGAGGGCCGCGACGCCGCCCGCCACGAGGTCTCCAAGGCCGTCGTCTCCGTCGATTCGATGCTGCACGTGGTGGTGCGGGTGCCCGACAACCTCGCCGCCGACTTCGTGCTCGCCGCCATCGCGTGCCGACGCGGCCGCACCGTCATTTTCGCCAACACCAGACAGCGGGTGGCGGGCATCTCCAAGCAGTTCGAGCACCGCGGCATCGCCCACGGGTTTCTCCACGGCGACCGGGGGCAATCGGCCCGCCGCCAGGCCCTGGCCGATTTCGCGTCCGGGAAGGTGACCGTGCTCGTCGCCACCGACGTCGCCGCCCGCGGCATCGACGTCAGCGACCTCGACCTGGTGGTCCACGCCGACCCGCCGCCCGAGGCCGCGACCTACATCCACCGCTCCGGACGCACCGCCCGCGGCGGGGCCTCCGGCACCGTGGCCACCCTGGTCCGCGATCGCCAGGTCGACGAGGTGACGGCGATGCTCGCC
>DUOR01000001.1 GCA_012838715.1 Actinomycetales bacterium | reverse complement strand
CGGTCCGGTGCGATAGGCGGCGAAGGCGGCCGGTCCGGTGCGATAGGCGGCGAAGGCGGCCGGGCCGGTGTGGTCGGCGACGAAGGCGGCCGCGCCGGTTCGGTAGGTGTCGCCGGGACGCTGAACCCCTTACCGCATTCGTGCCCGCCGGCCAAAAATCGCTTTCGCCGCCGTCCCCTCTCGTCGGTCAAGTCACACCAGCCCCAAACAGTCCGGTGCGCGTTGATTTTGAAGGATGGAACCGAGGAAAACCCCAGGTCAGATTTCGGGCCAGCCTTCAAAATCAACGCAAACGCGGATCGTTGGGGCTGGTGTGATCAATGGGGCGCCGGCGTAGCGGCGGTTGGGTGAACGCAGGGCCGTCGGGCGGTGGCTGGTGGCCTCTCGCGGCCGTCGGGCGGTGGCTGGTGGCCTCTCGCGGCCGTCGGACCGTGTCTGGTGGCCTCACACGGCGGTCGGGTGGTGGCTGGTGGCTTCTCGCGGCCTCACACGGCGGCTGGCGGCTTCGTGCGCAGCGGCGCAGCGGCGCAGTGGTCGTTGGGGGCGCGGGGTGGTCGGGGGCGGGCGTCGGGAAGCAAAAAGCGCCGCAACCATGACGGCTGCGGCGCTTTCGCCGGCCCCGGCGGCCAAATTCCTTCCCGCGGTGTGCACAGTGCCGCGCCGGTGGGCGTGGGTCGCGTGAAACGGAGTGGCGCCGGGGCCGAGTCCGGGCGGGGAGTGTGACTGAGGAACCCCTACCGGATGACCGGGAGCCCCCGTTAGCTGAGGACTCACCTTGAACGCTAACTGAGACCTGGGTCACAAGGGGAGGGTTGGCGTTCCGGGTGTGCGCCGAACACCCCGTGGGTTCGGGATGGTCGGGCGGGCTGCCTGGGGGAACGTCGGAAAGTGGTGGGTGGCGAACACCCCCGGGTTGCCGCCGTTGGTCGGGCGGGACTGTCCGGGCGGGACTGTCCGGCCGGGACCGGTCGCCGTGGCCGGTCGCCGCGACCGGTCGGGTTCGGTTGCCCGCCCCCGATCAGCCGTGGCCAGTCGGCCGGGGTCGGACGCGACCGGCTGCCCGGTTACTCGTGGCCGTCGACGATGCTCTGGACGATGGCGGCGTAATGGTCGATGAGTTCCTCGCGCGTGAAGGAGTCGAAGTCGGTGTCGCCGACGCGGCGCATGAACGACAGGCCGGCCAGCAGCGCCATCGCGGACTGCGCTCGCAACTCGGGCGAGGGCTGCGGGTGCGGCGCCTCGGTGGCGATGCGCCGGGCGAGCACGGTGAGCAGGTCGCTCTTGATGCGTTCGCCGATGGCGTTGAGGCTGCCTTCGCCGCCGTCGGTCACGGACAGCACGCGGATGGTCGAGTGCGGCGACGTGTCCGGCGCCGTCAGTGTTTCGGTGATGGACGTGCGGCCCAGCTGCTCGAAGGGGCCGCGGAAGAGGGCCGCGGCGCTGTCGGAGAAGTCGACCGTCTTCTCGAACAGGTTCTCCTTGCTGATGAAATGCTTGATCACCAGCGCCGCGCTGACTCCGGCGGCGTTCGCGATGTCCTTCAGTGACACGCGGGAGAACGAGTTCCGGCTGAACAGTTCCCGGGAGCATTCGAGGATGCGGGTCCGGGTGTCGGGCACGTCGGCGGCCGGGGGCCCGGCACTGCCGTTGGTGCCGTCGGTCTCGGTGCCGGTCACGTTTTCGTCCATGACTTACATGTTACGACCTGCGGTTCTCCAAATGCTTTCATGCCCGATGCATGTGTCCGCCATTCGATACCCAATGGGGTATGCGTGTAGGATTTGCGGGAGCCCCGGCCCGTCGGAAAGCGCGGCAGCCCCGCGCAACGCCGCCCCTGTGCGCGCCGCCGACGGCCGCCACCCGCAATCCTCCGAAGGGATGTCCTGATGTCGTTCTTCGCCAAGCTTTTCGGCTCCTCCAACAAGATCGGCGGCGCCGAAGCGGTGCTGATGGTCAAGGACGGCGCGCGCCTCGTCGACGTGCGCACCGCCGCCGAACGCCGCGGCAACTGCCCCCGCCGCTCCACCCACATTCCGGTGGAAAAGGTGGCGCAGCAGTGCGGCCAGCTGGGCACGAAGAAGCCCGTCGTGGTCGTCTGCGCCCACGGCCCCCGCGCCCGCGCCGCCTGCTCCACCATGCGCCGCAACGGAATTGACGCCTACTGGGTGCGTGGCGGCGTCCGCGCGTGGGAGACCGCCGGCGGCGCGATGAAGTAGGGGCCCTGACCGCGCGTTCCACTACCCGCGACCGCGCGACCCTTTACCTACCGAGCCGACCAATCATCTCGGCGATGCAGCCCGCGATGAGCTCGATGGCCCCGTGATTCGGCCGCCGGGCGCCATGGCTGACCCCGTTTGCCGGGTACTCCCCACCCCTGTCCGCGCCCTCGCCGGCATCGAGATACACGTCCTTGCGCACCTCAATCATGATGCCGCCGACGCGCGGATTCGCCACGAACTCCAGCGGAATGTACGTGCCGGCGAACGGGGTGTTCACGCCGACGTCGAACCCCGCGCGCTCGAAAACCGTCGTCGCGAGGTTTTCCAGTCGCCGCAATGCCGCCCTTTCCGCCCTCTCCGCCATCTCCACTTCTCGCTTGCCGACGGATGCTCCCCGGGTATCCGTCCCCGCCGGACCATCCGCGCCCTCCGGGTGGTAGATGCCGAGGCAGATTTCTGGGCGGGGTCCGTCGTGAAGCTCGTAGGCGCTCCGACGGGCGGGATACGAGTGGACGTCGATGATGAAGGCGCCCCCGGTGGCGTCGAGCCGGTCGCGGGTCAGTGAGGTCATCGCCGCAGCGTAAGGGTGGTAAAAGCGATCCATGAGGGCGTCCATGTCGGCGGGCCGGAACGTCGCCGGGTCGCGGAGGTCGGAACCGTCGCACAGTTTCATGTACACCGCGCCGCGGCCGACGGCGTTCAGTTCCTCGCGGTCATCGGGGAAGCGCTCCGGGTCAATGACCAGCCGCGACAGGTCGTTGCGGAAGATCCATGGGGTGGGGCGCCCGGTGGCCGGGGATGCGTCGTCGGCACGCGGCTCGACGGCGTGCAGCTCAACGGCGGCCGCGGCCGCGCGCTCGGCGATGAGATCCGTCGCGGTGTCGGTGATTTCGTCGAGCTCGGCGGCGAGTTGGGCATCGGTCGCGCACATCCCGGCGCGGACGTCGGCGGGGATGGTGCGCGAGGAATGCGGGACGTGCAGGATGAACGGCGACGCGTGGCCGCCCGGGACGATGGTGAAGAAGTCGGACATGTCGGCTCCCTTCCGTGGAGGATCGCCCGCAGGATAGGACGCGACCCGGAGGGGCTGGCCGACAAGGGAACATGCAGGTCGGGGCCGAAAATTCCGCCGCTCACTGTTGGACGGCGTACGCGTGGTCGTACGATGGGGACGTTATGAACGGGCCAGATGACCTCACGAAGCGGCCGCCGGACGGCGACGGCGAAAGCTGGGCGCTGCCCGCGGGCACGAATGCGCCCAACGCCGCCCCCGCGCCCGCCT
>DUOR01000060.1 GCA_012838715.1 Actinomycetales bacterium | reverse complement strand
GGCGGTCGTCGGCGCCGGCGCCGTAGTCGGCGGGCCACGCCACGATGTGCGCGACGCCCGGCGGAATCTCCTGGTCGCACCCCGGGCACCGGTACCACTTCACGGCCTGCCCGGACTGCACGTCGCGGACGTTGTAGTCCTCCCCCGCGAGCCTGCCGGGGCCCGGCTCGGTGCGCGTCAGCTGGAAGGCCCCCAACGACGGCAGGGGCCTGCTTTCCGACGCCTTGTTGCCGCCACCGCGCGCGCCACGCGACCGGTTGCCCCGGCGTTTGCCGCGGGCCATCAGAACAGCCGGAGTTCGTCGGACTCCATGCCGCGGAGCTCGTCGTAGTCGACGACCACGCAGCGGATGCCCTGGTCCTCGGCGAGCGTGCGCGCCTGCGGCTTGATCTCCTGCGCGGCGAAGACGCCGGTGACCGGGGCGAGCATCTCGTCCCGGTTGAGCATCTCCAGGTAGCGGGCCAGCTGCTGCACGCCGTCGATGCCGCCGCGGCGCTTGACCTCCACGGCGACGGTGCCGCCGTCGGCGTCGCGGCCGAGCAGGTCGACCGGCCCGATGGCCGTCTGGTACTCGCGGCGGATGAGCTTCCAGCCCTCGCCGAACACGGCGAACTGCTCGGCCAGCAGCTCCTGCAGGTGCGCCTCCACGCCGTCCTTCACCAGGCCCGGGTCCTCCCCGAGCTCATGGGACACGTCGGAGATGATTTCCGCGACGGTGATGCGCAGCTGCTCGCCCTTCTTGTTCTCCACGACCCACAGCTGCTCGCCGGTGTCCCCGCCGGCCTCGTCGAGGATCGGCTGCTCCGACAGGGTGCACGGCGGCGTCATCCAGTTCAGGGGCTTGTAGGCGCGGTCGTCCGCGTGAATGGACACGGAGCCGTCGGCCTTGATCAGCAGGAGCCTGGGGGCCTCCGGCAAATGGGCCGTGAGGCGGCCGACGTAATCCACGGTGCAACGGGCGATGACGAGACGCATGCCCACCACCCTAACCAGGGACGGGGACCGCCCGGGAACTAGCCCTGGAATCCCCCACGGCGACGCTCGCTGACGTTGCGGAAACGCTCCTCGATGTTCGTCGGCAACGCGCGGCGCGTGCGGCGCGACGGCGACGACTCGACCCAGGCGACAAGCGCGGTATCCCCCGACGCGTCGACGGCGACCTCCCAGTCACCCATCCCCTCGACGGTGAACGCGACGACATGGAGGCCAGGATCGAAAAACCCCGCCTCAACCTCGGTCGGCTCCCTTCGGGAGACGATCTCGACGTCGTTGCGGGGCAAACGCACATCGGCGCCCGGGCGAATCGAACGCAGCTTGTACACGTTGATCAGCTCGTCGGTGTACTTGATTACGCCATGGCGCCACGCGGCGCCATCGGCCGCCGGCAGCGGACGGATGATGATGGGAGTCCCCTTCGACCGGAAACTCGTGAACCGCCACAGCGCGAGAAAGCCGCCGATCACCAGAAGAACACCGATGACCAGGACGAATACCGCGATGCCGTTCACATTGACCTCGTTTCCGCCGGAAGCCTATTACGAAAACTCTAGCCGAGATCGCCCTCCCCGGTAAAAACACGGACCAACGACAATAGTGCACGGCATTCACTTTTGGGAGGGGTTGCGGTGCACGGGGTTGGGGCGCGGTGTTGGGGCACGGCGTTG
>DUOR01000059.1 GCA_012838715.1 Actinomycetales bacterium | reverse complement strand
TGCCGGCCACGGAGTGCGGGGTGCCCAGGCCGGGCTGGCCGGGGCGGGGCGGCAGGGTGCCGGCGGCGGGCATGACGCGATCGGTGTCCTCGGGCATGCGCGGCGGGTGCGGCAGGCCGGGCGCCAGGGCGTCGAGGGCGATCTGCACCTCCACCTTCACGCCGGAGACCATCGCCCGCTCGACGACGTCGAACTTGGAGTTGTGCAGGAAGAAGGGCATGCCCACTTCCGCGCCGCCGCCCCCGAGGAACATGTAGCAGCCGGGGGCCTCGCGGGAGAAGTAGGAGAAGTCGTCGGACGGGGCCCACGGGTCGGCGGCGAAGACGCGCTCCTCCCCCAGCGCCGTGACGGCGGCGTGCCAGGCGCGGTCGACGGCGACGTCGGCGTTGACCACCATCGGATAGGGCACCTGCCATTCGAAGCGGGCTGTGGCGCCGTGCGCGGAGGCGATGCCGGTGACCAGCCGCTCGATGCGCTCGCAGATCGATTCCCAGTCCTTTTCGTCGACGGAGCGGATGGACACCTCGAGCCAGGATTCGTCGGGGATGACGTTGCCCGCTTCGCCGCCGTGCACGGAGCCGACGTTGACGATGTTCATGTGGTTCGGGTTGAGGTTGCGGCTGACGATGGTGTTCAGCGCCATGGTCGCCTCGGCCGCGATGAGCACCGGGTCGATGGACAGCTGCGGGTTCGAGGAGTGGCCGCCCTGGCCGCGGATGGCGATGGACACGATGCCGGACATGGTGGACACGCGGCCGCGGCAGATGCCGACGTGGCCGACGGGGTGCGGCGCGACGTGGAAGGCGTAGACCTCGTCGAGGTCGTCGGCCGCGCCGTGGGCGACGAGTTCGCGGGCGCCGCCGGGCAGCATTTCCTCCGCGTGCTGGAAGATGAGCAGCACCCGCCCGTGCAGGCGGTCGAGGTTCTCCTGCAGCACCTTGGCGGTGCCGAGCAGCATGGCGGTGTGCACGTCGTGGCCGCAGGCGTGCATGACGCCGGCGTTCTGCGACGCGAAGTGCAGCCCGGTCTCCTCCTTGATGGGCAGCGCGTCGATGTCGGCGCGGTAGCCGATGGTGCGGCCGGTGTCGGGGTCGCCGGCGGTGCCGGTGATGGTGCCGATGACCGACGTCGGCGTCAGCCGCTTCGTCTCGATCCCCCACTCGTGGAGCAGGCCCTCGATGAAGTCGGCGGTGCCGTACTCGCGGAAGCTGAGTTCGGGGTGCTTGTGCAGGTGGCGGCGCCATTCGATGACGTCCTCCACCGGCACGTCGAACGTGGTCCGCGGCAGCGGCTGCGCGGGGGCGTCGGTGGGGGCGGCGGGTGCGGTACCGGTGGGTCGTTGGTGCCGGTCGGTCATGTGCTGGGGTCCTTCCTGCTTTACGACGAGGGTATGCCCGGAGTCCGTGCCCCGGCCAGGGCACGGGCCGGCCCGGGCCGGTCCGGGGTTCCGGGGCGCGGTGTTCGGGTGCGCTGGCCCGGTCAGTGGCCGGACCAGTAGGAGCGGAGGATTTCGGCGAGCCACCAGGGGTCGCGGACGCCGCACATCTCGCGCGGCGAATGCATGGACAGCATGGCGGCGCCGACGTCGACGGTGGGGATGCCCAGCCGCGTCGCGGTGATCGGGCCGATGGTCGATCCGCAGGGCTTGGCGTTGGAGGAGACGAAGTACTGCACCGGGATGGTTTCGCCGATGCGCTCCCCCGCTGCCGCGGTGACCCGCTCGAAGAGGGCCTGGGTGACGGCGTCGGTGGCGTAGCGCTGGTTGGCGTTGACCTTCACCACGGGGCCGCCGTCCAGACGCGGCAGGTGGCCCGGTTCGTGGTCGCCGGCGTAGTTCGGGTGCACGGCGTGGGCGCCGTCGACGGACAGGCAGCTGGAGCGGCGGAACCACCGGCCGCGGGCCTCCGACTCGGATTCGGGGGCGACGCTCCCCGACTCGCCGTCATCCGTGCCCGAGGGGTTCGCGCCGCGGGTGGCGCCGGCAGTGGCGCCGCGAGTGGGATTGACCGTGGCGTTGACCGCCGCACCGACGATCCGGCCCAGGATGTCCTCGAGGAAGGGGCCCGCCGCGCCGGTCGTCGACGCGGACCCGACCTCCTCATGATCGAAGGCCACGAGGACGGGGATGTCGGTGGCGGGGATGTCGGTGGCGGAACCACCGGCGGACGGCTCACCGGCCGAATCGCCGGAGGTCCCGTCGTCGGCAAGCATCTTCTCGAAGGCGACGAGGGAGGCGTGCACGCTGAGCAGGTTGTCCAGGCGGCCCGAGGCGAGGAAGTCGCCGTCGATGCCGAAGGTGCGCGGCTCCTGGGTGTCGCAGGTGATGAGGTCCCAGGCCACGAGGTCCGCCACGTCGACGCCCGCCGACCGGGCGATGGCCGCGGCGATGGCGCCGGTGCCCGCCGGACCGTCGGTGAGCGCGACGACCGGCGCGGTGTGCGCCTGCTTGTCCAGCTTCAGGCCCTGGTCGTTGACGCCGCGGTTGAGGTGGATGGCCAACTGCGGGATGCGGGCGATGGGGCCGGTGCGGGCGAGGTGCTCCGCGCCGTCGCGGGTGACGACGCGGCCGGCGAACTCGATTTCGCGATCCGTCCACGCGCCGATGAGCGGACCGCCGTACACCTCCACCGCCGCCTGCGCGTACCCGAGGGTCCACGACGCGGGATTCGGCTTCAGCCGGAAACCGGGCGAGTCGGTGTGCGAACCGGCGATGCGGAAGCCGGGCGCGGCGGCGTCGGAAAGCGCCTCCGGGACGCGCCACGCGGCGACCGCCCCACCGCGCACCACCACGTAGGCGCCCGGCCCGGTCGGGAACGGCCCAGCCTCGTCGACGACCGTGGCGCCCGCGGCGACGAGACGGCGCCGGACGACGTCCGCGGCGTGGTAGGAACTGGGCGATGCGACCACGAATTCAATGAGATCCCGCAGGTGCGCGGCGGCCGGATCGGCTGCCGGGCGGGTCGAGTCGGACTGGTGCGCGGAAGTGTTCGACATGCCACCATCATGGCGCACGGCAAGAAAATGCGTCGTCACATGGAGGTTTCCGGGACATCGGGGAATTGGCCCACGGCCGGGCCGACCCGTTACGATGTGCCGTCATGGGACACGACACGAGTGGGGTTTTCGAGCGAATTTCCGCCGGTGACGTCGCTCTCGTCTGCGAGGGCGGCGGCATGCGCAACGCGTACACCGCCCCCGTCATCGAACTGCTGCTGCACCACGGCGTCGACGTCGGCTGGGTCGGCGGCATCTCCGCCGGGGCCAGCCTCACCGCGAACTACCTGTCCGGCAGCCCCGCCCGCGCCCGCGGCAGCTTCACCAACATGACCACCGTGCCCGGCTTCGGCGGCTGGGGCTCCTTCCTCCGCGGCCGCGGCTACTTCAACGCCGAGTACATCTACGAGCGTTCGCCGATGGAGCACACCGTCGGCATCGAGCCCTACCCCTTCGAGCGAATCCAGCAGTCCACGACGCAGTTCCGCATCGGGTCGGTGCGCGCCGACACCGGCGACAACGTCTACTGGGGCCGCGAGGACGTCGACTCGCTGGCCACCCTGATGAAGTACGTGCGCGCGTCGTCGACGCTGCCGGGGTTCATGGTGCCGCCGGTCATCGACGGCGTCACCTACGTCGACGGCGCACTGGGGCCGTCCGGCGGCATCCCCCTCGACGCCGCGGAGGCCGACGGGTTCGGGAAGTTCCTCGTCGTGATGAGCCAGACCCGCGACTACGTCAAACCCCAGGTCACGCGGCCCGCGATGATGCGGCGGGGTTTCCGGAAGCACCCCGCGGTGGCCGAGGCCATCATCACCCGCCCCGACCGCTACAACGCCACCCGCTCCCGCCTCTTCGAGCTGGAGCGCGAAGGCCGCGCCATGCTCTTCTTCCCCGACGAGATGACGCTGTCCAACCGCGAACGCGACCTGGCCAAACTCAACGCCGCCTACGACGCCGGCATGGAGCAGGCCATCCGCGAATGGCCCGCCTGGGCGGAGTTCCTGCGGGACCACTGAGGGCGGCCGAATGATTGGCGCCGCCCCATGAACGGCGGCTAACTCACCCCCGCCGCCACCCACGGCACCACCCGCGCCACCCCCGTCCGAGCCGGGACACGCCCGGGCGAAAAGCGGGGCAAATTTTCTTTCCGCGGTACCGCCGAACACCGTTGGCCTGCGAATTGACGTGTCGCGGCTCACATTTGGGCGACCGCCGTTCGCCATCCGCACCGTTCACCCCATGAACATCAGGTGCCACAGGAAAAAAGTCCGTGACACTCCAATGAAAAGCGACTAGCTTTTCACGAAAGCACCGCTTCGTTACCGATTCGTTGCAAAGTCCAGACGCCCGCCGGCCCCCACCCACAGAACGGCATGCACATGATGGTTCCCGCCCAGCACCGCACCCCCGGCAACGTCCTGCGCTCCGAGTTCCTCGCCCCCATGGGCATCCAGGTCGCCGACCTCGCCGCCGAGCTCGGCCTGTCGCGCGATCTCATCGATGGCGTCATCGCCGGCGCGGTCCGCGTCAACGACGAAATCGCCGCCTGCCTCGGCGATTTCCTGGGCACCGGTTCCGACTACTGGATGCGCCTGCAGCGGGCCACCGACCGCGGCCTCATCTCCGCCTAGCAGGGGTCGACATCTCCGCCTAGCAGGGGTCGACGTATTCGTTCCGGTCGCTGAGCACCCGCGCATTGCCGCCGCGGGCGGCCTTGTCCGCGCAGAGCGCCGACGTGTCGCCGCCGTGGTCGACGTAAACTGGGTAGACGTCCGCGCCGTCGAGTGACGCACGCAGCGAGGGGCAATGCCCCGGCGTGGTGAAGGCCGAACCCGGGTACCGCTCCAGGGCCGCCGCGATGGCGTCCGCGGTGTCCACGCCCGGTTCCTCCACCACCGATTCGAGGATCAGGATGCCGCGGCCGTCGCACGACGGTGCCGACGCCGTGACGGTGCGCCCGCCGCTGTCGACCTCGGTCACGAACCCCGACCCGCCGCCGCTTCCCGTTGTGCGCGGGGTCGTCGATCGCGGGGTCGTCGATCGCGGGGTCGTCGATCGCGGGGCCGTCGTCCCGCTGGTGACGGTGCGCGTGCTTTCCGACGTCGCCGAATCGGGCTTCCCGCGGGATTCCGGCAGCACCCGCCCTTCGGTGCGGATCGCCGCGTCCCTCGAGGGTGGTGTAGCGCAGACCATCCCCGGTGGCCTCGATGGCATTGGGGCGGCCGGGCAGGTCGCCGGTCAAATCCGGGACGCTCTCGTGGGCGGTGCCGGAGCAGGTGACTTCGGCGTCATCGAAGAAGCAGGACTCCGTGGTGCCGTCGACGGAGAACTGGAAGGAATACATGTCGGAGCCGTCGATCCGGAACTCCGAGGGGTCGACTTCCCGCAGATTGGTGCTCCGCCCCAGCGTCGGTTCCGGGTCACGGTCCGGTCGCACCGTGCGGCGGTCACCGTCCCGGTCCCGGGAATCTCCCCCGTCGTCGCCACAGGCGGTCAGCGTCAGGGCCGTCACGGCGAGGGTGCCGAGCAGGGCCCGTCGGAAAGCGGACGAGCGGGAGCGGCAGAGAATGTTCATGGGGAAAACATAGCCACGGCCGGGTCCCGGTACGGGTCAGCCGAAGGCCGCCGCCGGATCCGCGAAACGCTGGTGCTCCACAATCCACTTCGTCATCCGCGGGTACACCCAAAAGCTGTAGATGCCGAGGGTGACGATGATCAGCAGCAGCCACTTCACCCAATTGCCGAACAGGCCGATCGCCCTTCCCGTGAAGTGCAGGCGATGGCCGAAAAGGTACGTGTGGCGGGCCTGCCAGCTGTAGCGCATGGTCACTGCCCACGGGTAGCAGATGCCCAGGGTGAAGACGGTGACGAGGATGCCGAGGATCTGCACGCCCAGGAAGGACGCGGCGCCGCCGGTGAAGCGGTACATCGGCGCGCCCGGCACTGCGCGGATCATGCCCATCTGCATGCCCGGCACGGCGCCGAACATGCCCATCTGAGCGGCGGATGCGGGCGGCGCGGCTGACGCGGGTGCCGCATGCACCGGGGTGAAAGGCTCCGCGTGCACCGGCGCGAAAGGCTCCGCGTGGCGGCGCGGGTTCTGGTACGGACTCCGGGTCATGGTCGACGCTCCTGGTCGCAGGCGCACCCTGCGGTGCGGATGGTTCGGCGGCCATGAACGGCGCCGACATCCGTCGGGGCGGCCCGGGCCTCCGGCCGGGCACGTCGCCCGGTTCGCCCCGGAAAGTATCAGGGACCCCGGATTCGGCCCCGCGGCCCAGTGACCAGGTGTTCGAAGCGCGCCGACGCGACGGCGACCGTGCCTACGCCTCCTTCTCCAGGATGCGGCGCACGCGCGGGATGACCTCCGTGCCGTACAGCTCGATGCAGTGCATCAGCTGCTCGTGCGGCATCGGACCGTTGGAGTACTTGAGGTCGAAGCGGTCGAGGTCGAGGACCTGGATGGCGTCGGCGATCTTGCGTGCCGCGGTGTCGGGCGAGCCGGCGATGAGGGCGCCCTGGGACACCTCCCGCTCGAACTCGCCGGGGCCGGCCGGACCCCAGCCGCGTTCGCGGCCGATCTGGTTGCGGTTCTCCAGCCAGTGCGGCATGAGCAGCTCGCGGGCCTCTTCGTCGGTGTCGGCGATGAAGCCGGGCGAATGCACGCCGACGGGCAGCACGCCATTGCCCAGCTGCTCGTTGGACTGGTGGTACAGGTCGACGAAGGGGCGGAAGCGGCGGGCGTTGCCGCCGATGATGGCCAGCATCAGCGGCATCTTGTAGCGCGCGGCGCGGACGACGGATTCCGGGGAACCGCCGACGGCGATCCACGCGTCGAGGCCGCCTTCGGTCTTGGGGAACACGTCCTGGTTCTCCAGCGGCGGCCGCAGCTTGCCGGACCAGGTGACCGGCTCCTCCGGCAGCAGCGCCGAGAAGAGGTCGAGCTTCTCGGAGAACAGCTCGTTGTACTGGTTGAGGTCGAAGCCGAACAGCGGGAAGGACTCGATGAAGGAGCCGCGGCCGAGGATGACCTCCGCGCGCCCGTTGGACATCGCGTCGATGGTGGCGAACCGCTCGTACACGCGGATCGGGTCGTCGGAGGACAGCACGGTCACCGCGGTGCCCAGGTGGATGTTCTCCGTCGCGGTGGCCAGGCCGGCCAGGACGACGTCGGGCGCGGACACCGCGAAGTCGGGGCGGTGGTGCTCGCCGACGGCGAAGTAGTCGATGCCGACCTCGTCGGCACGCACCCCCTCCGCGACGACATTGCGGATAACCTGCGCCTGGTGCAGCGGCTTTCCGTCGGCGTCGACGGTGACGTCGCCGAACGTGTTCAGGCCGAACTTCACGTCCTTGGCGGCCATGGGGCCCTCCTTCGGGTCGGGGTGCGCCACGGGTGCCGTGGCGGTGAATGCACACGACATTAGTTGACGTGTCACCATTTGTCACGGCCCGTCGCTTTCCGACGCCGGACCCGGCGCAATCGCGGCCACTCCGCTACCCTGGCACCCATGCCCCTACCGGTATCGAATGACGCCACCGCCCGCCCGGACGCCGACGTCGCCGCGTCGGCAAGCCCGGGGACGGTGACCGCGCCCCACCGCACCTTCCGCCTCGGCTGGGCGATTGCCGCCGCCGTCCTGACCGCGCTGATCATCGGCTTGCCGACGGACATCATCCCCAACCCGATTTTCGGCCGCGAGATCCCCGTGCGCCCGTGGGAGGCGCCGGTCCTGGCGGCGACGGCCATCCTGACCGGCGTGTACTTCGGCCTGCAGCGGCCGGGCTCGGAGAAATCCGCGCCCGCGATCAGCGGCGCCGGCCTGGCGATGTTCGCCGTGGCCTGCCCCGTCTGCAACAAAATCGTGCTGCTCGCGCTGGGCACCTCCGGCGCACTGGGGTTCTGGCAGCCGCTCCAGCCGTGGCTCGCCGGAATCTCCCTGCTGATGCTCGGCGCCGCCGTCGTGTGGGCCTGGCGCCGCAACCCCTGCGCCGACGGTTCGTGCGCCGACGGGTCGTGCGCAGTCCGCGCCGACTGAACCGAACGGACCGGCCGAATCGAACGGACGGACCGGCCGACCGGGCCAACCGAATCGACCGGGTGCCGACACCGCACCCGCCGACGAGCCGGGTCCCCAACCCCACCCGATTCGGGTAACCGCGGGAAACCGTTTCGACGTGACCAGTGGGGATGAACCGGACTTTACGATTCCGACTATTCCGTTATGCGCCTTCCCGCAAAACGTTGAACCGATATTGGTTATGCTTCCCTTGTGAAATTCCGTCACCGTCGACTTGTCGCGCTCGCCGCCGCACCACTGATCCTGGGTGCGGCGGTCGGCTGCGCCGACGAGAGCGTGACGACGATCGCGAATTCCTCCGAAGCGACGGAAGAGTCGGGGCCGCCGGCGCCGTCGGCAAGCACCTCGACGGACACGGCGACGACCCGGCCCACTGCCCCCGCGGTGACCGACATGGACGCGGAGGCCTTCCACGTCGAGGACGACCGCTACGGGTTCCTCCTCGACGACGGCCAGACCACCTGCGAATTCGAGTACGACGCCGACGATCCGGACGACGCCGCCGGCACCTGCAGCGTGCGGATCGTCCAGGGCCCCGCGGGGCAGCCCGTGGCCGACACCATCGTTTTCGAGACGGGCGCGACGGGTGATTCGGGCAACACGGACGATGACGGGGACGGCGACGCGACCGATGCTGCCGATGGTGCCGGTGCCGCATCGGAGCGGACGTCCGGGCGGACGTCCGAGTGGGCGCCCGGCCGCGAATCCGGTGCCGCGACGAATGGCCGCACCGCCGACCGGGGCACCGCCGGCATCTACGCCGAGGCGACCGAGTCCCGCCGGACCGCGGCCCCCGACTTCCATGTCCTGCACGCGAACCACCGCGTGGACATCGGGCCGTTCAGCTGCACGGCGCTGGGGTCCTCGTCGTTCAGCTGCGACATGGGCGAGCACACGGTCACGGTGGCCGATGGCGTCGCCGACGGCGCCGAGTACCGCGAACCGCGCGGATCGGACCGCACCGCGACCCGCACCATGAGCCCGCTGGCGGGCACGGCCATCACGGGCGAGACTTGCGGCGACGTCGTCAGCGAGGAGTTCGAGCAGATTCACGGGCCGCTGCGGGTGACCGCCGGCGGCGTCGACTGCGAGGAAGTGCTGGCGATCATCGAGGAGTACATCAACACGCCGATGGACTCGAGCCACGGCAACTGGAACGTCCGCCAGTACCGCAACTGGACCTGCTCCATGCCCACCGCCGCGACGTACGAGCGCGAGGGCCAGCACGTCACCTGCGGCGACGGCACCGGAAACGCGGTCGCCGTCGAGGGCGACCGCGGGCAGAACGGCTAGATCGAGCAGGAACCGTCCGAGCAGTCCGGGCCATCGGTTGCAGTGGAATCGGTGGCGGTGGAATCGGTTGCGGAGCCATCGGCGGCACCCGCCGCGGAATCGGCCGCACCGGCGGCACCCGCACCGGCGGCTCCCGCACCGCCGACGCCCGTAAGGTTCGCGAAACTCTTCCGCTCCTCCTCCCACGCCTGGTCCAGCGCCTGCCGGAACACGTCGACGGGCTGGGCGCCGTTGACGGCGAGGCGGCCGCCGAAGACGAAGAACGGGACGCCGCCGATGCCGATCTGGCGGGCCGCCTCGATGTCGCGGCGGACCTCGTCCGCGTAACCGTCACCGTCGAGAAGCTCGGTGACCTCGGCGTCGGGGAGCCCGGTTTCCCTGCCGATGCGGCGCAGCACCGCATGGTCGGCGATTTCCTCGCCGTCCGTGAAGTGGGCCTTCTTCAGGGCCTCGTCCACGGCGTCGGCAAGCCCCCGCGCACGGGCCAGCGCAGCGAGGCGGTGCGCGTCAAAGCTGTTGCACACCTTCGCTTCCCGCCAGTTGAACTCGAGGCCGAGGCCCTCGAAGGTGGCGGCCATCTGTCGCTGCATCGCCTCGGCGCGCTCCAACGGCACGCCGTACTTGCGGGACAGCATCTGCGGGGTGGTCTCGGTCGCCTGCACCGGCGCGTCCGGGTCGAGCTCGAAGGCGCGCCACACGACCTCCACCTCGGCGCCGGGGTTCTTCCCCCGGAAATCGGCGAGCGCGGACTCCAGGTGGCGCTTGCCGATCCAGCAGTAGGGGCAGATGACGTCGGACCAGATATCGATACGCATGAACGGTGCAACGCCGCCGGGGCGCGGTCTAATCCCCCAGCCGACCGCTGAGCCGCTCGAGGCGGTCGCGGCTCTGCCCGTCGAGGCCGATGACGGTGAGTTCCTTGCCCTTCGCCTCGTACTTGGTGCGGATGGCGTCCAGCGTCGCGACCGTGGAGGCGTCCCACACGTCGGCCTGGGTCAGGTCGAGGATGACGTGGTCCGGGTCGCCGGCGTAGTCGAAGTGGTAGACGAGGTCGTTGCTCGACGCGAAGAACAGCTCGCCGGTGATGCGGTACGTGCGCTCGTCGATGGTGCCGTCGTGGTCGACGTCGGCCTCGGAAACCTTCTCCACCTGCACCATGTGCGCCACGCGGCGGGCGAACATCACCATCGCGGTGAGCACGCCCAAGCCGACGCCGATGGCCAGGTTCCCCGTGAACACGGTCACCGCGACGGTGACCAGCATGACCGCGGTCTCCGACCTCGGCATCAGGCGCAGCGTGCGCGGTTTGATCGAGTGCCAGTCCATCGTCCCGACCGACACCATGATCATCACCGCCACCAGCGCCGCCATCGGAATCAGCCCCACGATGTCGCCGAGGGACACGACCAGGATGAGCAGGAAAATGCCCGCCAGCAACGTCGACAAGCGCGTGCGGGAACCGGCCTCGCGCACGCCGATCATGGTCTGGCCGATCATCGCGCAACCGCCCATGCCGCCGAAAAAGCCGCTGACGATGTTGCCGACGCCCTGGCCCCAGCTTTCGCGGGTCTTGTCCGAATGCACCTCGGTGATGTCGTCGACCAGCTTCGCCGTGAGCAGCGACTCCATCAGCCCCACGAACGCCACCGCCACCGCGTACGGCGCGATGATCTGCAGCGTCTCCAGGTTCCACGGGATGTCCGGGATGAGCAGCTCCGGCAGGGAATTGGGCAGTTCACCCTGGTCGCCGACGTTCGGGACGCGCCAGCCGGCGACGACCACCACGATGGAAATGACCAGGATGGCGATGAGCGGGGCGGGGATGACCGTCGTCACGCGCGGGAAGAACACCATGATCAGGATGCCCACCGCCACCAGCGGATACACCAGCCACGGCACCCCGATGAGATGCGGCACCTGCGCCATGAAAATGAGGATGGCCAGCGCATTCACGAACCCCACCATCACCTGCCGCGGAATGAACCGCATGAGCTTGGCGACGCCCGCCGCGGCGAGCAGAATCTGCAGGACGCCCGCGAGGACCACGGTGGCGATGAGGTAATCCACCCCGTGCTCGGCCACCAGCGGAACGATGACCAGCGCGATGGCGCCCGCCGCGCCGGAAATCATCGCCGGGCGGCCGCCCGTGAACGCGATGGTGACGGCCATCGTGAACGACGCGAACAACCCCATCCGCGGATCGACGCCCGCGAGGATGGAGAAGGAAATCGCCTCCGGGATGAGGGCCAGCGCCACGACGAGGCCACCGAAAACCTCCATGCGCAGGCGACGCAACGAGGAGAACGCGTACCGGAACGAACCGACGATATCGGTCGGCGCGCCCTCCGCATTGGCGATCGCCGCCGGCGACGGCTTCGGCCGCTGTCCCTTGGCCGCGTACTCGGCCGGACGGTTGGCGGTGCCGGCGTCCTTGCCGGCGCCGCCGACCTCCGGATCATGGGGATTCGTCACGTGTCACCTTCCGTTACGGGGTCCGCCGGATTACGGCCGTGACCTGGTGCTGTCCTAGACTCTCCCGCAACGGGAGATTGAGAACCCTACCGTAACGTGAGGGTTGGCGTGGCGGCGAATCGAAAGGAGGCGCACGTGAGTGAACTCATGAAGATTGGCGAGGTCGCGGAGAAAACCGCCCTGTCGATCCGCAGCCTCCGGCATTACGACGAGATGGGGCTTGCCAGCCCGTCGGCCCACTCCCCCGGCGGATTCCGCCTGTACACGGACGCCGACGTCGACCGCCTCCTGATGATCCGCCGCATGAAGCCCCTCGGCTTCCCCCTCGCCCGCATCCGCGAATTCGCCCGCGCCCTCGACGTTCTGGAGGGTGGGGATGCGGAGGGCGGCGCCGCTCCGCCCACCGAATCCGCGGGCGACGCCGCGTCGGAAAGCCCGGCCGACGGCTCCGCCATCACCGCCGCCGACGCCATCGCAATCGTTGAGGGCGTGCAGGCCGAGACCGCCGAGCGCCTGCGGAAGCTGCGCAAGCATCTGGCGTTCGCGGAGGAGTTCTCCGACATCGTCGACGGCGTCGCCCGCCGCGCCTCGACCGACTAACCCCGCCGCCCCTGCCCGCGGCCGCCTTCATACGCCGCAATCCATTCGTCCGGGGTCACCTTCGCGACCAGCCGCCCAATCAGCTCCAGCGGCACATGCTCGGGTTTGCGGAATCGGATGCACGACTTCCCCATGTCCAACTTCCGGCCGGTCCCCAGCGCCTCGTATTCGCGGACGAACCAGTCCAGCAGCCCAGGGTCGGCGTAGATGCCCATGTGGTAGACGGCGATGTGCCTCTTCTGGCTGGCCACGGCCAGAAACGGCAGCGGCGTGCCCGGGGTGCAGTGGTAGCCGTCGGGGTAGGTCGCCAGGGGCACGACCCAGTTCGGCATGCCGGAGTGCATCGCCCGCTCGAAGCCGTCCGGCAGGTTGTCGTCGATGACGCGGACGAGCTCGGTCATGCCGGGGCGCCGGTCGTCGGCAAGCTCCGCGAGGTATTGCTCCACGGTGGTGGCGTCGGATTGCATGC
>DUOR01000058.1 GCA_012838715.1 Actinomycetales bacterium | reverse complement strand
GCTTCGGGCCCGGCTTCGCGCCGGCGCCCGGCTTAGCGGAATCGGCGCCCTTCTGGCCGCCGTCCTCCGCGTACAACTGCTTCATGCGACGGACGACGGGGGGTTCCACCGTCGACGACGCGGTCTTGACGAACTCGCCCTGCTCCTTGAGCTGGGCGAGAAGTTCCTTGCTGGTGACCCCGAGCTGCTTAGCCAGCTCATGGACACGAAGCTTTCCGGACACTGCTCTCCTCACTTGTGGAGCCGAGCAGTTCCCGGCGGGGCTTGCGGCCCGCGCATTGGGTGTTCTGCCGGCTCCGTTATCGGTTGCCGTTCATCGCTGATGCTTCATCGTGCGCTCATCAGTGTTCAGGTCTTTCCGTTGGTCGGGTCCCGGTCACCGTCGCCGTTGGCGGGGACGGTGCTGGCCGCGAGTGATTCCAGATACTCGCGAACCGGGTTCGCGTCCGCGTTCGCGGACACCTTCAATGCGCGGCCGAAAGCGCGGCGCTTCTCCGCGGTGGCCCATGCGTCGAGCGTGGGCGTGATCCAGGCGCCTCGCCCCGGCAGTCGTCGCCGGGGGTCGGGGAGGATGCGGGGGGCGCCGCCGTCGAGGCGGGCGACCATCCGCAGCAGGTGCCCTTCGGGCTTCCTGGTGCGGGTGGCGATGCAGGTGCGGGTGCGGTCGACGTGGATCGGGGCGTTGTTGTCCCGGGTCTGCGTCATGCGCCTGCTGCACCTGCCTTCCACCTGTCGTCGTTTACGGCCGTTGACCAGCTTAACCCAGGAAGGGGGCGAAATCCCAACCCCGTGGGCCGATTCGCCGAACAATTGTGCCCCGGGGCCTCGCTTCACGCGGCGCCCCGGGGCGTTCAACTTGGGTTAACCCGGTGGTAACCAGTCCGGTGGCCCGTCGTCCCCGTTGGGGCTTAACGGACGTCGGCCTCCGGCGTGTCGCCCTCCCCGGCGTCGGCAAGCGAACCGTCGGCGACGGCGGCCTCGTCGGCGGCCTCCACGCCCGCGGCGGCGGCCTCGCGCGCCTCTGCCTCGCGCTGCGCGGAGAGGTTCGACTGCTCGGCGTCGGAGTGGATGTCGATGCGCCAGCCGGTGAGGCGGGCGGCGAGGCGCGCGTTCTGGCCCTCGCGGCCGATGGCCAGCGACAGCTGGTAGTCCGGCACGATGACGCGGGCCTGGCGCTCCTCCTCGTCGAGGATGTCGACGCGCAGCACCTTCGCCGGCGCCAGCGCGTTGCCGACGAACTTGGCGGGGTCCTCGTCGAAGTCGATGATGTCGATCTTCTCGCCGCCCAGCTCGTTCATGACGGCGTTGACGCGCTGGCCGCGCGGGCCGATGCAGGCGCCCTTCGCGTTCAGGCCCTTCACCAGCGGCTGCACCGCGACCTTCGAGCGGTGGCCGGCCTCGCGGGCGATGGAGACGAGCTCCACGGCGCCGTCGGCGACCTCCGGGACCTCCAGCTCGAACATGCGGCGCACCAGCTCCGGGTGCGTGCGCGACAGGTTGATGGTCACGCCGCGGTTGTTCTTGGTCACGCCGACGACGTACGACTTCACGCGGTCGCCGTGGTCGAGGGTCTCCCCCGGCAGCTGCTCGGCCGGCATGAGGATGCCGTCGCGGCCGTGCTGCTCGGAACCGATGTGCACGACGACGATGCCGCGCTGGTTGGAGTACACGTCGCGCTGGACGACGCCGGAGACGATCTGGTTCTCCAGGTCCGCGTACTCGCCGAGGACCTTGTCGCTCTCGGCGTCGCGGAGGCGCTGCAGGATGGTCTGGCGCACCGGGTAGGCGGCGATCCGGCCGAAGTCCTCGGGGGTGTCGTCCCACTCGGCGACGAGGTCGCCTTCCTCGTTGCGCTCCTGGGCGAAGACGATGACCTCGCCGGTGTCCTTGTCGATGTCGACGCGCGCGTAACGGGCGGGGGAATCGGTTCCGGCGTAGGCCTCGCGCAGGGCGCGGGCGAGCAGGGCGATCATTTCGCCGAACGGGATGCCCTGTTCCTTTTCGAGGGTGCGCAGGGCGGCGAGCTCAATCTTCACTTGTCCAATTCCTCCAGCCGGGTCACGGCGTCGTCGAAGTCCAGTCCCGCGAGTTCGAGTTCGGGGGCCGGGGCTTTAGAGAATTCAACTTCTACCACCGCTTGCTCCACGGAATCCAACTCGAGGACGGCGCCGGTGGCCTTGGGGCGGCCCTTGGGGCCGGTGGATGTGACCAGGATGACGCGCGCCGGGTCGGTGGCGTCGTCGTAGGCGCCGATGCGGGCGACGATTTGGTCGCCGCCGGTCAGCCGCACGCGGACGAGGCGGTTGCGGTTGCGGCGCCAGTGGCGGGCACTGGTCAGCGGGGCGTCGATGCCGGGCGTGCCCACTTCGAGGGTGTATTCCTGGTCGCCGAAGTCGGCGTCGCCGCGGGCCTCGGCCGCGTCGAGGGCGGCGGAGATTTCGCGGGTGGCGGCCTCGATGTCGTCGAGGGTCGGCGGCTCGTCGCCGTCGATGAGGACGGTCACCTGCGACTTGCGGCCGGCGCGGCGGACCTGGACGTCCTCGACGTCGAGTCCGAGGGCCGCGACCTCGGGCCGGATGAGGTCGGCGATTTCGGGGGCGGGGGGAAGTGCCATGCCGTGGAGTGTAGGCGGTGGCGGCCGGGGTGCGGTGATCGTGGCACGATGGTCGGGTGATGATCCCGTCCCTCCCCTTCTCCCGCCGGTCGTTTCTGGTTGGTTCCGCGTGCGTCGCGGGTGCGGTGCCGCTGGCCCTGACCGGGTGTTCGTCGGTGCTGAACCCGTCCGCGGACCCGGTGGTCCGGGCGGCGTGGGGGTTGGCGTTGCGCGATGTGCGGGAGTTGCCGGAGGGCGCCGCCCGGTCGGTCCGCTCCGCGCATGCCGACGCGCTGGCCGGC
>DUOR01000057.1 GCA_012838715.1 Actinomycetales bacterium | reverse complement strand
CGTCCCCACCGGCCGCGGCGGCCGCGGCGGCCACGGAATCGATGGTGGTGACGGACGCGCGGGCGACCAGCTCGGTCGCGCCCGGGGCGCCGGTCACGGAGTACACGGACACCACGGCGCCGCCCGGGTGCGGCGACACGACGGTGGTGATTTCACCGGACTGCGGCAGCGTGCCCGGCTCCTCCACCGCCAGCACGCGGGCGCCCGGCACCGCGTCGGCGATGGCCGCGTCGATGACCGCGTGGCTGGACGGCGCGACGGCGGCGTCACCGGCGTACGCGATGTCGCCGCCCGGCAGCGTCGTGCGGGAACCCGGCAGCTTCGCCCGGCCGCCCGACGCGGGGCGCGCCGAAGTCCAGAACCGCTGGTGGCGCCAGGACATGCCCGGCAGATCCGCGTGGGGGCCCGGGCCGGTGAGCGCACCGAGGTCGATGTCGTGGCCGTGGCCGTACAGCGTGGCGCAGGCCGCGGCGATGGACTCGCCCGCCGACTCCTTGCGCTTGAGCAGGTGGATGAGCTGCGCGTCCGGCAGCCCGGCGGCGAAGGCGGTGGCCATCGTCGGCATCAGGGCGACCGGGTTCGGCGCGAACTCCACGAAGGTGGTGTAGCCGGCGGCGCAGGCGCGGGACACCGCGTCCGAGAACCACACCGACTGGCGGGTGCAGCGGACGAAGTAATCGGCGTCGTGGACGACGTCGCCCGGCTGGTAGGTCACGCCGCGGTCGACGGAGCTGAACAGCGGCACCGTCAGCGGCGTCGGCTCGATGTCGGCGCACTCCGACCACAGCTCGCCGAGCAGGGGGTCCAGGGCCGACGTGTGGCCGGCGCCCTTCACCGCGAGCGGGCGGGCCATCTTGCCCTCGCCGGTGAGGTACTCGACGATGGCGGCGATCGCGGCCTGCGGGCCGCCGACGGTGGTCATGCCCGGGGCGGCGTACACCGCGGGCTCGACGCCGGCGAACTCCGGGTGCTCGGCGAGCAGCTCGTCGAGCTCCTCGACGCTGAGCTCCACCATCGCCATGCCGCCGAGCTCGTCCTCGGACAGCATCGACTCACCCTCGCCCATCAGCCGGGAGCGGGCGCAGGCGACGCGGAGGGTCTCCTCCAGGGTCAGCCCGCCACCGGCGTAGGCCGCGGCGATTTCGCCCATGGACATGCCCAGCACGGCGGCGGGCTCGGCGCCCATGGCGCGCATCATGTCGGTCTGGGCGACCTGGATGGCGGTGATGCCGATCTGCGCGGACTCGAGGTCGTAGGTCTGGCCGTCATCGAGGATCTTCTCGATGAGCGACCAGCCGACCGAGTCCTTGATGACCTCGTCGCACTTCTCCAGCGTTTCGCGGAACACCGGCGACAGGGCCAGCAGATCCTTGCCCATCTTGCGGTGCTGGGAGCCGTAGCCGGAGAAAATCCACACCGGCCCCTGGGCCAGCGGCGAGTCGACGGACACGATGCCCGGGCCGGCCGATCCCTCGGCGACGCGGCGCAGGCCCTCGATGGCGGACTCCACGTCGGTGGCCGGGACGACGGCCTTGGAGCGGCCGCGGGACCGGGTGGCCAAGGTGCGGGCGACGTCGGCGAAGGGGGCCTTCGGGTTCGCCTCCAGCCAGT
>DUOR01000056.1 GCA_012838715.1 Actinomycetales bacterium | reverse complement strand
TGCCCCGGTCGGCATCGCGGTCGCGCTGTTCGCCGCCGCCTGCGGTGGCCTCGCGTTCCTGCGCCGCCGCAGCGACAAGTAGCGGATGACCGCACGGCCACGCCGTCAGGCGGGTGGCCGCACGGGCCCGGGTACGCGTTCCGACGCGTGCCCGGGTTCAACCATGTCGGACGCCCTAAATGACCGTGTTAATTAACGTGCATTCATGGAATACGAATTCGAGAGGCCTTATTTCCGGAATATCGTTGTTTTTCCGGGGTCGCTTTTCCCGGTCGTTATGGCTCGGGCGAGGTGGCCGCGACTGGCCGTCGGAAAGCGACCGTGCGGGCGACGGCGACACCTGCACGGCGGCGATATCCTTTGGGTTAAACATGGGTGGGGGTGTCCTATCGGTGCAGGTAGTGAACTGTCCAAGGTGGAGGTCAGGGGAGATTGCGGCCAAAAGCGACCCTGGCCACCGGGTTTGCAGACGCGCTGAAAGATTTTGCACCTAAACGTTTAATAACGATTCCCGTAAATATTCACCGAACATTCACAAAAAGGTTCCCGCTGGCTACGGTGAAGGTGATGGCAAAAGAATCACGGCCGGTCCCAACACCATCGAGACGCCGGCCCAAAGGTTAGGAGTTCACGATGAAGGTCAGGAAGATGACCGCTTGGACCGGAGCCGCGATCCTCGCGACCGGTGCCGCCATTGCCGCAGCCCCCATCGCCACGGCAGACGCCGCCGACGACGCCGACGTTCTGGTCGTCGCGGAGGAAGCGACCAACGAGACCGAGGCTACGGACGACGAAACACAGTCCGAGGAGCCGGGCGACGACGGTGACGAACCGACGACCCCGGATGAAACCGATGACCCGGACGACGAGACGCCCCCGGACGAGACCGACGATCCGGACGAGGATGACGACGACGCCGACGATGACGACGCCGACGAGCCCGCCCCGCGCCCGGGCGATCCCCCGCGCCAGGGCCAGCGAGGCGTCCCCGCCCGCACCGGCGACAACACCGCCGCCCTGGCCACCGCGGGAGGTGTCCTGATGATCACGGTCGCCGGCGGCGTGTACACGCTCCGCCGTCGCACCGCGTAACCACCCGGGGCGCCGGCCATCGCCGCCGGCCCCCGGAACGGAAACCGGGCGAGGGTAAAATCGGTTGCCCCGCCCGGTTTTCCCCTGCGCGGCACCCGCGCACCGCAGACCCAGAGGAGCAGCCATGGCAGGCGCAACGGCCACCGGCACCCCCGACGGCGAAAGCACCCGCACCCGCCGCCGCGGCTTCCGGTTCCTCGACGCCGTCGTGCTGCTCATCGTCATCGCGGCCATCGCCGCCGGCGCGCACCTGCTCGGCTTCGGCCCCTTCGCCAACTCCGGCACCGACGCCAACCGGGCCGACGTCACCGAAGTCGAACTGACCGAGGACGACACCGCGCTGGCGGAATCCGAACCCCTCGAAATGTCCATCCCGGTGCTCGGCCTCCGCGCCGACATCGACCCGGAACCCTGCCCCCTCACCAACGGGGCCCTCGACCCCGCCGGACTGTCCACCGCCTGCTACTACGTCGCCGACGACCGCCCTTACACCCTCCCCGGCAGCGACACCGACGACCTGTCCGTCCTCGCCGGGCACGCCGCCGCCGGCCGCCCCGCCGTCTTCGACGACCTGTACAACACCGCCGACGACACCTTCACCCTCGTCGAAGGCGACGAACTGCTCGTCCGCACCGAGGCCAGCGGCGACAACTGGCTGGTGTACCGGGCCACGGACTTCCACGCCATCGGCAAACCGTCCCTCGGCGACGACCCCGACGTATGGGGCGAAGAGGCCATGCCCGGCCGCATGCTCACCATCAGCTGCATCCAACCCCGCAACCCCTTCGCCGACGCAACCGACAACGTCATCGTCGGCTGGTCCTTCGCCGGGCTCGCCGACGCCGACGCCGCCGCCGAACTGCTCGACGCGGCATCCTGACCTCGCCGCCACAACCGAATAACCCCCACATCCCGACGCCGCGCGCGGCCGCTCTCTCCCGCGCGAGACGCCTGACCGAGGAGCTCGCAATGTCCCTTCCGCAGCGCACGCGGATGATGTCCCGGCCGGCCGCCCTGGCACTGGCCCTGGTCCTGCCTTTCGCACTGGCGGCGTGCGGCGGTGGCGACGGCGGTGACGGGCCCGACCCCGCCAAGGCCGCCGCCGACGAGCGGGCCCACGGCGACGACGGCGACGCTGCCGCCGACTACGACCCCGTCGCCGAATCCATGCCGGTGGAGATTTCCATGCCCGACCTGGGCATCACCCAAGTCGTCGACGACGACCTGTGCCGCATGACCGCCCAGGGCATCGACCCCGTCGGCATGATGGACGTCTGCTTCTACACCGCCGCCGACCGCCCCTTCGTGCTGCCCTCGACGGACCAGGAGGACGTCGCGGTGATGGCCGGCCACGCCGGCTCCTACACGCCGGGCATCTTCGACGACGTCTACGACGCCGAAAACGACACTTTCGCCGTCGAGGAAGGCGACGAACTGCGCGTGCGCACCGAAGCATCCGGCGACAAATGGCTGGTGTACAAGGCCACCGACTTCCACACCCCGTCGAAACGTGACCTCGCCGTCGACGACGACATCTGGGGCACCGAACCCACGCCCGGCCGCCTGCTGCTGCTGACCTGCCTGCAGCCCGCGGACTTCAGCCTGCCCGCCCTGGACAACGCCGTCGTCGGCTACCAGTTCTCCCACGTCGCCGACGACGACGGGATGTAAGGGGTGCCGGTAGCCGGCCGCGAACCGGTGCGCGCCCGGTGCCGGCCGGGCGCCGGTGCGCAGACCGATCCCGCGTCTAGTCGGTGGGCTTGTTCTCCCGCTTCCACTCGCGGAACGCTTCCTCGGTGCGGCCGCGCCGCCAGTACCCGGAAATCGACGCGCCGGCGACGCGGAACCCGGCGTCCTTCAGCGCGGGCCGAATCCGCTTCATCACCGAATGCGCCTCGCCGTGGATGAACACCTGCACGTCCGCCGGGTCGCGCCCCTCATCGACGAGCTTCCTGATCACCCCAATCGCCGCCTCCGCCAACGCCTCACCCGGGGCATCGCCCATGGGCACGAACCGTTTGCCGACGCCCGGACGCTCCGCCACCAGCCCCGCATCACGGGGATCCGGGGCCTCGACCAGGACGTCGGCGGTCACGCCGTCGGAAAGCGCGCGCACGGCGGCGGCCACCGCCGGAATCGCGGTGGAATCGCCCACGATCAAATGATGCGCCGCATCCGGGGAAGGGGAGTAGGCGCCGCCCGGCCCCGCGGCATCGATGGAATCACCCGGGCGCGCCGACGTCGCCCACGCGCACGCGAAACCCTGGTCACCCGAAACCGAACCGTCGTCCGCGACGTGCAGGGCGAAATCAATGGCGAGCGTGCCGGCCTCCGCATCCACCGAATGCACCGTGTACGTGCGCATCGTGTCCGGCGGGAACAGCAGCTTCACGTACGCGTCAGTGTTCGGAGACTCGGCGAACGGCGCGATGTCGCCGACGGAAAACACCAGACGGTGCATCGTCGGGGACACGCGATCGGAAGCGGTGACGGTCAACGTCGAAACTCTGCGGGCCATGAAAGGTGACCCTAGCCTAACCAGTCGGGGTGGGGTAGGGCGGGGCAGGCGATGGCGGTGACGGGAGGCGCGGGGCCGGGAGCGGCGGCGCGGTGCGGGGAGGGGCGGC
>DUOR01000006.1 GCA_012838715.1 Actinomycetales bacterium | reverse complement strand
CGGGCGGGGCCTCCGGCATCGGCGCCGCCGTCGCCCGCGCCTTCGCCGCCGCGGGCGCGGAGGTCACCGTCTCCGACATCGACGCCGACGCCGCCCACGCGCTTGCCGACGACATCGGCGGCCGCGCCTGGGTCGCCGACCTGGCGGACACCGCGGCGTTGGAGGAGCTGGAGCTCGACGTCGACATCCTGGTGAACAACGCCGGCGTGCAGCGCGTGGCGCCCATCCACGAATTCGACCCGGCGGCGTGGCGCCTCATCCACCGGCTGATGGTGGAGTCGCCGTTCCTGCTGACCCGGGCCGCGCTGCCGGGGATGTACGACCGCGGGTTCGGGCGCATCATCAACATCTCGTCGGTGCACGGACTGCGGGCCAGTGCCTACAAGTCGGCGTACGTCGCCGCGAAGCACGCACTGGAGGGTTTCTCCAAGGTGGCCGCACTCGAAGGCGCCCCGCACGGCGTCACCTCGAACTGCATCGAACCGGCGTACGTGCGGACGCCGCTGGTGGAAAAGCAGATCGCCGACCAGGCCCGCACCCACGGCATCCCCGAGGACGAGGTCGTGGAGAAGATCATGCTCGCCGAGGCCGCCGTCAAGCGCATGGTCGAACCCGAGGAGGTCGGGTCGCTGGCCACGTGGCTGGCGTCCGACATGTCCGGCATGGTCACCGGCGCGTCGTACACCCTCGACGGCGGCTGGACGGCGAGCTGATCCGGGGCGCCTAGTCCCAGCCGGCGGTGTCCGGGTCGACGCCGTTGGCGCGGGCGTCGGCCTCCACCGCGGCGACGAGCCACTCGACGGCGCCCGGGGCACCGCCGTCCCCCTCATTCTCGTAGGTGGCGCGGAAGCGGTCGTCGCCGACGTACATGCGGGCCAGCAGCACCTGGCGGCCATGCGTGCAGTCGTAGTGCTGCGCGATGGACGCCCGGTGGCGGGCCGAGATCCTGCGGCCGACCTCCGAATCCGGGTCGGCGCCGGAGCGGACGGCGTCGCCGATGGCGGCGACGATCGCCTTGTGCCCCGAGAACATGGAGTCCCAGTCGCCGGCGGTGCGGGACGCGTTGCGCTCCCGCGACTGAGCCCAGGCGTCGGTGTCGCCCCAGCGCTGCTCCGCCTCCTCGGCGTACTCCTCGTTCCAGCCGCCGCCGAACTTCTCGGCGGCCTCGCGTGCGCTCATTTTCCTGTCCATGTCGATTGCCTCCATCATGTCGTCGACCGCGCCGATCATCCGGCGCAGATGCGAGGCGCGTTCCACCAGCAGCCGGCGTTGCCTGGCGAGGTGGGTGCGCGCATCGGCGTCCCCGTCCACGAGCGCGCGGATTTCCGCGAGCGGCAGGCCGACTTCCCGGTAAACGAGGATGCGTTGGGCACGTTCGAGGTCCTCCTCGACGTACAGGCGGTGACCGCCGGCCGTGCGCCATTCCGGCGCGAGCAGGCCGATGGTCTCCCAGTGCCGCAACGTGCGGACGGTGACGCCGAGCAGTTCGGCGGCGTCGCCGATCCCCAGCGCCCCGATGTCCGTTTCTTCTCGCATGCATTGCATCAAATCACCTGACGCTGCGGAAGGTTCAAGTCCCGCGCCACCCCACGGCAACAGTGAACGCAGGTAACATGTGCTGCACGTCACACAACTCCACACCCCAACCGAAGGAGCGGACATGCGACACCGGAAGAACCATCGGATCACCGCCGCCACGCTCGGCGCGGGCGCCCTCGTACTCGGGCTCACCGCGTGCGCCGACGCCGGCAACGGAGACGCCGACGTCAACAACGCCGCCGATACGACGACCACCACCGACACGACGTCCGCCACGACGTCGGAAAGCGCGGCCGGGGACGGCGACGACGCGCCGGAGCCCTTCGCCACGGCCTCGCTGCGCACCGCCGACGACTCCGAGATCGGCACCGTGTCCTTCACCGAGAACGGCGGCATGGTCCAGGTCGACGTCGAGGTCAGCGACCTCGAGCCCGGCTTCCGCGGCTTCCACGTCCACTCCACCGGCCTGTGCGAGCCCGACAGCGAATCCCCCGACGGCGACACCGGTGACTTCATGTCCGCCGGCGGCCACCTCACCGGCGACGCCGACGCCGAGGGCCACGGCAACCCCAGCGGCACCGGCCACGCCGGCGACATGCCCTCCCTGCTGGTCAACGACGACGGCACCGCCACGATGACCTTCTCCACCGACCGCCTCACCCGCGAGTTGCTTCTCGACGACGACGGTTCGGCGATCATCGTCCACTCCGACGCCGACAACTTCGCGCACATCCCCGAGCGCTACGCCGAGGACGGACCCGACGAGGACACCCTGAAGACCGGTGACGCCGGCGACCGCACCGCCTGCGGCGTCGTCGAGGAGGGCGAGGACGCCGGGGCCGGCGCCGCCACCACCTCGGAGACCACCTCCGACACGACCTCGGAGACCACCAGCGCCACCACGAGCGAGACCAGCGCGACCTCCGAGCCCGCCGAGGACGACGACGCCGCGACCACCTCCGCGGCGACCAGCGTCACCAACGAGGACGACGAGAACTAGCTGTCATGTCCCGGCAGGTTGCGAACGCTGCCTACCGGGCCATCACCACACCCGGCGCCGTGGGTGGACCTAGAGGATGTCGCCCGGCGCGTAGCCGGCGGCCTCCGGGTGCTTCTCGACGAGCGCGTTGACGCGAGCGACGACGCGATCGACCTGGGACTCCGCGGCACCGATGAAGGCGTGGCGGTCGGCGAGGGCGGCGCGCAGGCCCTCCTCGTCGAGCGGAATGCGGGAATCGGCGGCGAGGCGCTCGACCAGCGACTGCTCGGCGCCCTTCTCGCGCATGTCCAGCGCGGAACCGACGGCGTGCTCCTTGATGACCTCGTGCGCCTCCTCGCGGCCCACGCCCGCGCGGACGCACGCCATGAGGACCTTGGTGGACGCCAGGAACGGCAGGTAACGCTCCAGCTCACGGTCGATCATCGCCGGGAAGG
>DUOR01000055.1 GCA_012838715.1 Actinomycetales bacterium | reverse complement strand
GTTCGAGGTCGGCGGTGCGGACGGCGCGGGCGCGCCGGGCGGCCCCGCCGGCGCCCCGCCCAACGCCACCGACGAGGTGCTGTGGGCGGACTTCCTGGCCCGCCCCGCGGACTACCAGGCGCTGGCGGCGCAGTTGGGCATGCTCCCCGACGAGGGCGACCGCGTCCACGGCGACCTGCCGGAGGAGATCGTCGCCGCCATCCGCGGGATGGACCTGGACACCCGGTACCTGACGGCGTCGTTGCGCGGCTACCAGGATTTCGCGGCGCGGTTCGCGCTGGTGCAGAAGAAGGTGCTCATCGGCGATGAGATGGGCCTGGGCAAGACCATCGAGGCCCTGGCGGCGCTGACGCACCTGCACGCCCACGAACGCACGCACTTCCTGGTGGTGTGCCCGGCGGCGGTGGTGTCGAACTGGGTGCGCGAGGTGCAGTCGAAGACGCGGCTGGAGGCGCACCGCCTGCACGGGCAGGCGCGGGACCTGGCCGTCGACGAGTGGCTTACCCGGGGCGGTGTCGCGGTGACCACCTACGGCACGCTCGGCGCGGTGCGCGACCGGGTCATGGGCTGCCCGGGACTGGCCTGCGTCATCGTCGATGAGGCGCACTACATCAAGAACCCCGGGGCGAAGCGCTCCCAACTGCTGGCCGACGTGATCGGGCGGGTGGAGGGCGCGATCCTGCTCACCGGCACGGCCCTGGAAAACCGCATCGACGAGTTCCGCACGCTGGTCCGCTATCTGCGCCCCGATTTGCTGGAAGGGGAGGGCGACGTTCCCGTCGCCGAGTTCCGCGAGCTCGTCGCCCCGGTGTACCTGCGCCGCAACCAGGCCGACGTGCTCGACGAGCTGCCCGAGCTCGTCGAGGTCGACGATTGGGTGGAGGCCACCGACGCCGACGACGCCGCCTACCGCAAGGCCGTCGACGAGGGGAACTTCATGGCCATGCGCCGCGCCGCGTTCGTCGCCGGCGGCGGCTCGGCGAAAATGGAGCGACTGGTCGACATCGCGGAGGAGGCCCGCGACAATGGCCGCCGCGTCATCGTCTTCTCCCATTTCCGCGACGTCCTCGATTCGGTGATGGTCGCGTTGGGCGACGTCGCCGTCGGCCCGCTGACCGGCGACGTGCCCGCCACCCGCCGCCAGGAACTCGTCGACGAATTCTCCGCGGCCGAGGGCGGCGCCGTCCTGGTGTCGCAGATCGTCGCCGGCGGCGTGGGGCTGAACATCCAGGCGGCGTCCGTCGTCGTCATCTGCGAGCCGCAGCTGAAGCCCACGACGGAGTGGCAGGCCATCGCCCGCGCGCACCGCATGGGCCAGTTGGAGAGCGTGCAGGTGCACCGGCTGCTGCTGGAGGATTCGGTCGACGCGCGCATCCTGGAGATCCTCGCCCGCAAAAAGCAGCTTTTCGACGACCTCGTCCGGGTATCCACCACCGCCGACAGCGCCCCGGAAGCCTACGACGTGTCCGAGGCCGAACTCGCCCGCGAAATCATCGCCGCCGAACGCGAACGGCTGGCGGGGCCCGGAGCTGAGGCGGGGGAGTCAGCGGAGGCGCCCGGTGCGGAACCGGGGGAGGCGCCGGAGCCCGGCGCGGAGGCCGGGAAGCCGGTGGCGGCTGCCGAGGAACCTGCGGCGAACCCACTCCGACCTGCGGATTAGCCGCCCATGCCGACAATGTTGTAATCTAAGGCAGTCGTTCTCACGGAGCGACGGCGGACTGTGGCGCAGCTTGGTAGCGCACTACACTGGGGGTGTAGGGGTCGCAGGTTCAAATCCTGTCAGTCCGACCAGCTTTTCAATTGCAGTACGTCACGACTGCCACCCGGTGGAGAGATATTCTCCACCGGGTTTTTTCGTGCCCGGGTCCGGTGGGACCTGCCCGGGCCCCGTGGAACCCGGCGGCCCCGTAACCGTGGCGGGGCTCAGCCGAGCCGCTCGAACCACTCGGTCAGCAGATCCCAGTCCTCCTCGTCGTCGGCCCCGAACCATGCGGAGGGGCCTTCGTCGGTGGGCGTGAGCATGATGATCGCGTCCGGATGCCCGTAGAAGTCCGTGACGCCGTACATGTCGGAGATCGCCAGCAGCGGGAAGTCGGCGTGCACCCGGTCGACCTCGTCGAGCCGCAGCCCGACGAACTCCTCGCTGGTGAACCGGAAGGTCATCAGCCGCTGCAGGTGCGCCTGGGCGAACAGGAAACCGCTGACGGTGTCCTCGGTCGGGTGCCAGGTGCGGCCGTCGACGGACTCGTGGACGATCGGGTCCTCGGCGCCCACGTCCTCGGGTGCGACGCCCCACATCGAGGTCCACCGGTACTCCGCGTAGAACACCAGGTGGTCGGTGTCCGGGGTCTCGCTCCAGCGCCACCGTGAATCGATGTCGTCGGGGACGATCAGGCCGTCGAAGGTGGCGTTGAGCGCCTTGTGCGCGCCCAGGGCCAGGTAGTACTCGGCGAGCGACGCCGGCACGGCGCCGAACCGCCGCAGCCAGTGGTCCAGCCCGGAGGCGGGGAAGCCGTGGTTGCCGGTGATTCCCCACAGGTCGCGGATGTCCGTCAGCCAGCGGGATTCGCGGTTCATGTCACCCTCCTCGGGAATGGGCGCCCGACCGAAAACGTGGGGCGGGGAATGCCGGTGCCGTCGCACGAAATTTTACGGCCGCAAGTGCCCCGAACATAAGACCCCGGACCCGATGCGGGTCGGAAATATCGGCGCCCGGGCAACGGTGTTCGCGATCGGTGCGGCCCCTCGGCGGTGCTCGCCGGAGCCGCCATCGCCGCCGGCATGGCACTGGTGACGTGGCGCCGCAACCGCAACGGCTGAGCGGGACGCGCGTAGGCGCTACCGCCGCACGCTGAGCCGACGGCACGGCTCCGCGCCAGATCATTAGGCGGATCGCCCCCATATCGCTATCCTTATCGCTATTCTTTCGCCAGCCCGGCGTTCCTGACCGGGCGGCCGGTGGCGCCGTCCCGCACGGCGCACATGCACCGCGACACTCAACCCAGGAGAGAACATGACCGTCATTTCCAAGCGCCACGAGTCCTTCGCCCGCGTTTTCGCGGCCGTCGCCGACTCGGTGACGAAGTGGGACGCCCCGACCCCGCTGGCCGAGTGGACCGCCGGCGACATCGTCGAGCACCTCCTCGACTGGTTCCCCGGCGCCCTGCAGTCCTGGACCGGCGACACCGTCTCCGACGTGCCGTCCCGCGGCCTCGCCGAGCGTTTCCGCCTGCGTTCGGTCGAAATCCAGGCGCTCCTCGACGACCGCGCCACCGCCGAGAAGGTCATCGAGTCCGGCGATCTCGCCGGCCTGACCCTGGCCGAGGCCATCGACCGCTTCTACAACGTCGACCTCTTCGTCCACACGTGGGACCTGGCGCGCGCCTCCGGCGCCGACGTCATCCTCGACCCGGCCTACGCCGCCGCCCTGCACGAGTCGATGCTGCCGAACTCCGACGCCATGCGCGCCCCCGGCCTCTTCGGCCCGGTCGTCGACACCGACTCCACCGACCCGGTGGATCGCCTGGTCGCCTTCCTCGGCCGCGACCCGCACTGGTCGCCGGTCGCCGAGCCCGTCACGGAGCCGGTCACCGTCTAAGGGAACCCACCGCCGGCCCGTTGCGCGCGGGTCCGGTCGTTTCTGCGGGGCGTGCGTCACCCCTCGTCGCTCACCGACGGGCCGGTGACCACGCCCCGCAGCCGATCCGGCGCACCCCGGTAGGCGTTCACGTCGACGGTGATCCCGCCGATGCGCCCGGATTCGGTGAACTGCCACAGATCCGGGCGGCGCCCCCGGAACGGCCGCCACGCCGGATGATCGTCGCCGGGGTAGCCGAAGGGACCGGCTCCACCGCCCGGCCACTGCGCCAACCACAGTCCGCCCGGCACCTGATCGGCGGTGGGGAAGCGGCGCAGCCGCCAATAGGACCGCGTGGTGTAGATTCCCGCGCATTCGACGCCCTCCTCGTCCAGGGCCGCCGCGGCCGCGGCGACGTCGTCTGCGCTGAGCCGGTGCGCCGTCGTCTCGACGTCCAACCAGACCCCGGGGACGGGGACGTGCCCCGCGGGGCCGGGCACCTGCGCGTCGGCAAGCGAAGAGAGCTGCGCGGCGACCACCCGCGCCTGTTCGGCGAAGGTCGTGCCCTCGGCGGGGTGCCGAACGAACCAGTAGGCGCCCACGGCCAGGCCATGGGCGTGCGCGTCCGCGGCGTGCGAGGCGAAGGTGCGGTCCCGGTGGGTGCCGTCGCAGGCGCGGACCACGGCGAAGCGGTGGCCCGCCGCGG
>DUOR01000054.1 GCA_012838715.1 Actinomycetales bacterium | reverse complement strand
GCGGTGGCCCCGCCGGAGTCGGCGGCCCCGGACGTGGTCGCGGTGTCGGGGGCGGTGCCGTCCTCGGTGCCGGAGCCCTCGGAACCGTCGGCGGACGGCGGCTTGCTCGGCCACCACATGCGGTCGCCCAGCAGGTTGAACAGCGCCGGGACGACGAGCGTGCGCACCAGGAAGGTGTCGATGAGGATGCCCAGGCCGACGACGATGCCGACCTGGCCCAGGGTGATCAGCGGCAGCACGCCCAGCACCGCGAACACGGCCGCCAGGACGATGCCCGCCGCGGTGATGACGCCGCCGGTCAGGCCCACCGCCCGCGACATGCCCTCGTTGGTGCCATGGATCTCGGCCTCCTCCTTGGCGCGGAGCACCAGGAAGACCGTGTAGTCGATGCCCAGCGCGATGAGGAAGATCAGCGAGTACAGCGGCACGGACACGTCCAGCGCCGGGAAGCCGAAGATGTGCTCCGAGACCAGCGCGCCAGCGCCGAGGGCGGCGACGGCAGACAGGGTCGTGGCCATCAGCAGGAAGATCGGCGCGACGACGGCGCGCAGGATCAGCATCAGCAGCACCAGGATCACGGCCAGAATGATCGGGATGATCAGCAGGGTGTCGCGCTCGGTCGCGTCCCGGGTGTCGAGGGTCTGGGCGGACTGGCCGCCCACGAGGGTCTCCGGATCCGCGTCCTGGACCGCGGCGCGGAGGTCCCGGATCTCCTCGAACGACTCGCTCGTGGCCGGCTCGGAATCGGTGATGACCGTGAAACGCGCCAGCTCACCGTCGAGGGACTCCGTCGGCGGCCCCTGGATCTCGGCGCCATCGACGCCGCCGATGGCCTCCGCCACCGAGTCCGCGGATCCCGCCGGGGCGATGACCGACAGCGGGGACGCCGCGCCGGCGGAGGTGTACTCCGCGATGGTGTCCAGGCCGTCGGCGGCTTCCGATTCGGTACGGAACTGCTCGGTGGTGGACAGGCCGATGTTCGCGCCGAACAGGCCCGTGCCCAGCAGCGCCAGCAGCACGACCATGCCCGCAAGGATCTTGCCCGGGCGCTCGGACACGAAGTCGGCGACGCGGTACCAGCCGGACTTCTTCGCCTTCGGGTCCTCGTCCTCCACCTTCGGGATCTTCGGCCAGAACAGCTTGCGGCCGAACAGGGACAGGGCGGCCGGCAGCACGAACAGGGCGAACGCAAGAGCGACCAGCAGGCCGATCGACAGCGAAATGCCCAGGTAGCGGTACGACGGGACGAGGGCCAGGGCCAGCGCGAGCAGCGCGAACACGACCGTCAGGTTCGAGGACACGATGGCCGACGTCGACGCACGGGTCGCCTTGGCCAGCGCCTTCCGGTGATCCTCGTGCTTGCGCAGCTCCTCGCGGTAGCGGCTGATCAGCAGCAGCGCGTAGTTGGTGCCGGCGCCGAAGACCAGGACGGACATGATGCCGGAGGTCGAACCGTCGAATTGCAGCGGCGTGAACGAGGCGACGAGCTCCACCAGCAGCGAGGCCGCGCGGTCGGCGATGGCGACCGTCAGCAGCGGGATGAGCCACAGGATGGGGGAGCGGTAGGTGAGGATCAGCAGCACCGCGACGACGAGCGCCGAAATGCCCAGCAGCGCGAAGTTCGCGCCGTCGAAGGCGGAGGCGGTGTCGGCCGCGAACCCGGCGGGGCCGGTGAGCTGCAGGTTCAGGCCGTCGGGCAGGTTCTCCTTGCCCGCGTCGCGCATGTCCGAGACGGCGTCGGCAAGCCCGAGCCCGTTGATGTCGCCCGGCAGGGTGAGAACCGCCTGCGCGGCCTCCTCTGCCAGCGGGACGGCGGGGGAGACCTGCTCGATGCTGGTCTCGCCCTCGTAATCGGTCAGCTGCTCCATGGCGGACGGCGGCAGGTCGATGCCCGCCATCGCCTCGGCGGAGGCCTGCGCGGCACCGATGTCCTCCGGACCCAGCGGCTCACCGTCCTCGCGGGAGTACACGGCGATGGCGGACAGCTGGTCGCCGCCGGGGAATTCGGTGCCGAGATCCTGGACGATCGCGGATTCCGCGTCGTCGGGGAGGCTCGCGGGGGCGGAGTCGCCCGGATCGAGGTTCGCGGTCAGGCCGGTGAGGGCGCCGACGAACAGCAGACCGAGGATGACCGTGACGGCCGCCCACAGCTTCGAGGTGATGTGACGTACGGGTAAACGCGATGAGAGGCGCCTGGAACTCATTGGCCCAGTTTCGCAGAAAAATTGCACGGCGGGTGAATGGCGTGCCCCGCCCCCGGGGGTGCTTGCCGACGTTATGTCGATATATCGGGTGGTCGGCGCGATGACCGGGTGGAACGGGGGAGGTGGG
>DUOR01000053.1 GCA_012838715.1 Actinomycetales bacterium | reverse complement strand
CGCGGCACCGACGCCAGGCACCCGGACACGGCGTCCGAGTAGGCGCGCACCAGTCCCCCGGTGCCCAGCTTCACGCCGCCGAAGTAGCGGATGACCACCGCGGCGACGTTGGTCAGGCCCGAGCCGGCGAGGACGTCGAGCATCGGCCGGCCCGCGGTGCCGGACGGCTCGCCGTCGTCGGAGGAGCGCTCCACGCGGTTCGCGTCGGGCACCTCGTGGATGTACGCGGAGCAATGGTGCCGGGCGTCGGGGAACTCCTCCCTGGCCAGGCCGATGAGTTCCCGCGCCGCGTCGCCGTCGTCCGCCCGGCCGATCCACGTGATGAACCGCGACCGCTTGATCTCCAGTTCACCGACGGTGAGCGATCCGCGGGCGGGCACGATGAGCGACGACATGCCCCCATCATGCCCCGCCCTGACGTGAACCCCGCAAACCCATACCCTTGACTGCATGAGCACCTACCGCGTTTGGGCCCCGTACGCCGCCGAAGTGGAACTGCTGACGGGAGACCCGTCCGCACCCGACCACCACCCGATGACGGAGGGCGAGGGGGGCTGGTTCGAATCGGGCGTCGAGCGCCGGACCGGTGAGCGCTACGCCTTCCGCCTGCGCGCCACGGCCGGGCACGGGGCGCCGGAGGGCGCGTCGGAAAGCGATCCGGGCGAATGGACGATGCCCCTGCCCGACCCGCGCTCCCAGCGCCAGCCCGACGGGCCCCACGGCTTTTCGCAGGTCGTCGACCTCGACGGCTACGGGTGGGGTTCGGCGGACTGGACCGGCCGCATCCTGCCCGGCGGCCTCATCTACGAGATGCACGTGGGCACCTACGCCGAGTCCGGTGACTTCGCCGGCGTGGAGAAGCGCCTCGACCACCTCGTCGACCTCGGCGTCACCCACGTCGAGCTGATGCCGGTGCAGCCCTTCGGCGGCGACCGCAACTGGGGCTACGACGGCGTGAGCTGGCACGCCGTCCACGAGGGCTACGGCGGCCCCGAGGGCCTGCAGAAGCTCGTCGACGCCTGCCACCGCCGCGGGCTGGCGGTCATCCTCGACGTGGTCTACAACCACTTCGGCCCGGAGGGCAACTACGTCGGATTCTTCGGCCCGTACACCTCCGGCGGCTCCACCGGCTGGGGCGAGGTGGTCAACCTCATCGGCCCCGACTCCGACGAGGTCCGCGCGTACATCCTCGACTCCGTGCGCCAGTGGCTCGTCGACTACCGCATCGACGGCCTGCGCCTCGACGCCGTCCACGCGCTTCACGACGAAGGCGCCTTCCACGTCCTCGAGCAGATGCAGGTCGTCGCCGACGCGGTGTCCGCCGAAACGGGCGTGCCCCGCAGCCTCATCGCCGAGTCCGACCAGAACGACCCGAAGCTGGTGCGCCCCCGCGCCGCCGGCGGTTTCGGCCTGGCGGGCCAATGGTGCGACGACGTGCACCATGCGCTGCACACCCTCGTCTCCGGCGAGGACCACGCCTACTACTCGGATTTCGGCACCGTCGAGGTGCTGGCCAAGACCCTGCGGGAGGGCTTCCTCCACGACGGCCACCTGTCCACCTTCCGGGGCCGCGCCCACGGCCGCCCGCTGGATCTGTCGGTGCAGCCGCTGAGCGCCCTGGTCACCTACACCACCACCCACGACCAGACCGGCAACCGCGCCCGCGGCGACCGCCCGTCCATGAACCTGACGCCGGCGCAGCAGGCACTGAAGGCCGCCGTCATCGCCTGCTCCCCCTTCACCCCGATGCTGTTCCAGGGCGAGGAATGGGGCGCCTCCACCCCCTTCGCCTTCTTCTGCTCCCACACCGACCCGGAGCTGCAGCGCCTCACCCGCGAGGGCCGCATGCGCGAATTCGCCCGCTCCGGCTGGAACCCCGACGACGTCGCCGACCCGGTGGCCGTGGAGACCTTCGAGGACTCGAAGCTGAAGTGGGCCGAACTTGCCGACGAACCCCACGCCACCATGCTCTCCACCTACCGGTCCCTCTTCGGCCTGCGGGCGACGCGGCCCGCGCTGCGCAACCCCTGGGCCACCGGCGTCGAGGTGGAGGTCGACGGCGGGAAGGGCCGCTGGCTGCGCATGACCCGCCGCGACGACGTCGTCTTCGGCGGTGGCGGCAACGACGAGGTGACCCTCGTCGCCAACTTCAGCGACAAGACCGTCGAGGTGCCCGTCGACGGCGTCCGCCACAAGGATCTGCTGCACACCCACGACGAGGCCCCGGCGGCCGTCGGCAAGAACAGCGTCGAACTGCCCGCCTGGGGCTACGCCGTCCTGGGGTGACCGGCATGGACGGGCGCGCGCTGCACGAGCTTGCCGACGAGGTGGCCCTGCAGCTGCCCGTCGCAGAACTGACGCACCCGTTCGGGCCGGAGTGGGACGTCTACAAGGTGGTCGGGAAGATCTTCATGCTGCGCTCGCGGCTGCCCGACCACGGCGCCAAGGACGTCGACGCGCCCGGCGGCACCCGCATCATCGTGCTCAAGGCCGACCCCGGCGACGTGCACGCGCTCCAGCGTGCGCACCCCTTCATCTTCCCCGGCTACCACCTGAACAAAAAGCACTGGATCACGGTGGTGGCGCCGGGCGGGGCCGCCGACGGCGACGACTTCCGGCAACTGGTCCGGGAACTGGTCACGGACTCCTACCGCAACGTCGTCCTCGGGTTGCCGAAGGCGAAGCGCCCGGTGGACCCGATGGAATTCGGAAGCTAACGGACCGTTCCGGTGGCGTCGACGGCCTGGCCGCCGACGTAGGCGCCGTAGATCACGAGGATCAGCGTCAGGCCGGTCACGACGGCCACCGTGATGGCCATCGCGGTCGTGCCGGCCAACAGCAGGGCCACCAGGCCGCCGACCAGGGACACGGCGCCCGCGAGGAGCGTCGGCTTCTCGGCGCGCACGTGCGCCGCCCGCCACGCCTCCTCGCTGGCCATCGTCTTCCGGGTGCGGATGCCCGCGTACCGGTTCCGCTTGAGCTTCCCCTTCGCCGCGGCCCGCGCCATCCAGATCAGCGCGATGCCCGCGCCCGCCATGGCGATGAACAGAATCAGGCCCACAACGAGGTCCTCGGTCATTGGTCGTGTCCTTGGTCGTGGGGTTACTCGGAGATCAGGTCCGGCAGATCGTCCTCGGTGATGGCGCTCGCCGCCACCGGGACGTCCGCCGGCTCGGCGGCGGTCAGGTCGCCGTGGACGGCGTGGGTGACCAGGGCGTCGGCGATGAGCAGGTCGCCCATCACCAGCGTCGGCACCAGATCCGCCAACTGCGACCACAGCGGGATGAGGTTGCGCACCACCGAATCATCGACGTCCGGGTTCGCCGCCTTCTGGCGGGCCAGCGCACGCGCCGCAACGGAAATCAGCAGCGACGTGCCCGGCACCAGGGTCCAGTGCAGCGAAGGATCGTCGGCGTCGATGCCGTCGAGCTTGTGGAAGCGCACGTTGACCGCCTTGCGCAGCTTCGGCGACGTCCGCGACACCGCCTGGAACAGCGCACGCGAGGCTTCGGCGAGCTTCACCATGATCCCCGACTCCACGATCTCGGCGCGGTTCGCCACGACCTCGTGGATGGCGGTGAAGCGGGCGTCGTCGTCGGTCAGCGGGCCCGGCACCATGCGGTGCACGTCGAAGACCTGCGCCAGGATGGCGTCGGCCTGCGCCGGCGGCAGCGCCGTGATCTGCACCGACGACTGATCGATGCTCGCGGACTCCAGCGTCGCGTCCTGGCCCGTCGCCAGAACCTCCAGCAGGGCCTGGCCACCGGTGCGGCGCAGGTAGTCCAGCTGGTCGGCGCGGCCGGCGGCGTCCGTCGCGGGGTCCGCCAGATCCGCCAACGCGGCCAGGGCGCCCAGCCACGGCACGCGGCGGCGGCCCGGGGTCGGCGTGCGCTCGGTGAAATCGCCCAGCACCAGCCCCGAGGAGACGACCATGCCCGGCTGCTCGCCGAGGCGGATCGTCGACCCGTTCAGGGCGGCCAGGCCGGCCCGCGGATCGGTGGTGAGCAGCTCCCGCAGGTTCGCCGGCGCCAGCGATTCCGACGCCTTCGGCAGAATCGTCCCACGGCCCGCGCGCAGCGTCGCGTACAGCGACCACACGCCGATGAGCTGCCGGACGGTGAGGGGCGCGGGGGCCTCGGTGGCATCCGCACCCGCATCCCCACCCGCGACGATGGTCGCCTCGGGGGCGGGCCACACGGGGCGCCGCTCGGAGCGGTCGCCGAAGACGGGCTGGACGACGAAGGGACCGTGGTCGCGGGCGTCGTCGGGAAGCTCGGCGGCGCCGTCGACGACGGTCAGGGCCAGCGGCGCGCACCACGGTTCGGCGGCGCACCACACCCAGGCGGTCAGCGGCTGGTCGGCGGCGGAATCCTCCACCTCGACGAGCAGGTGATCGCCCTCGCGGGACACCGACAGCACCGGGTCGGCGCCCGGCGCCCGCACCAACGGCACCGACAGGCGCTTGCGACCCGTGACGCGGGTCCAGTCCAGGCTGACGGTGACGTCACGGAGCATGGCCACCCGCTCCGCGTAGGACCCCAGGGTCGTCTGCGCCTCCTCGCCGCGGCGCGGCAACGGGATGCGGCAGATGTCCCGCTCCCCCGACTGCACGGCCAGATGCGCGTGGCGCAGCTCGCCCGGGGCGGTCACCTTGAACACGCCGTGCGCGTCCAGGCGGCCCGGGCGGGTGCGCAGGGTGCGGGTGCGGCGGGCCGGGGACTCGTCGGCGAGCGGAATCTCGAAGGCCAGGGCGCCCGGGGTGACGT
>DUOR01000052.1 GCA_012838715.1 Actinomycetales bacterium | reverse complement strand
GACCGGGGTCGCGCGGGCGGTCTTCTAACGTGCGGGCCGGTTGGCTCAGCGCTTAACGGCGTTGCGGAACGGGGTGGCGTCGACCTCGTTGGTGGAGGTCGGGGTCCACTGCGGGTTGCGGTCCTTGTCGATGAGCACCGCGCGGACGCCCTCCGCGAAGTTCGGGTTGGTGCGCAGGAGGTGGCCGATCTCGTACTCGTTCTTCAGCGCGGTGCGCAGATCGATGTCCGCGGCGTTGGCGGCGTACAGCTCGGCACCGGCGACCAGCGAAATCGGGGCGGCGGAACGCAGCAGCTCGGTGATGGTGCGGCGCTCCTCGCCGGAGCACTTGCCGCTCTCCATGGCGGTCTCGATCTCGCGCCAGGAGTCATGGCCGAAGACCTGGCGGGCGCAGGGCTCGAAGGCCTTCAGCTTCGACTCGCCGGCCTCGGCGGGATCCTCGGCGAACTCGTCGAGCGCGGCGTCGATGCCGTCGGCGTCGACCGCGCGGAGGAAGTCCTCGATCTGCTCGTGGGGCACGAAGTGGGTGGCCCAACCCGACCACAGCAGGTCGGCGGCGTTGAGGCGGTAACCGGTCAGGCCCAGGAACCGGGCGATGGCCGGGTTCGGGGAGCCCTCCGCGGTGTTGACGTGCTGGGAGAAGTGGGAGATGCCGACGTCCGGCACGAAGCCGATGGCCATCTCCGGCATGGCGGCCGAAGCGCGCTCGGTGACCACGCGGTGCGAGCCGTGCAGCGAAACGCCCAGGCCACCGCCCATGGCGATGCCGTCGATGACGGCGACGTACGGCTTCGGGAACTCGGCGATGGCCGCGTTCATCTCGTACTCCTCCAGGAAGAAGGAGTCGCCCGCGGAGTGATCGCCCGCCATGTGGGCCTCGCGGATCTGGCGGACGTCACCGCCGGCGCAGAACGCCTTGGGATGCTCGGAGACGACGACGACCTGCTCGACGGCGTCGTCGTTGCGCCACTCGTCGAGGGCCTCGTTGATGTTCCGGACCATCGACAGGTCCAGGGAGTTGAGCGCCTTGGGGCGGTTCAGGGTCAGTCGGCCCGTACGGCCGGTCACGTTCTTCAGCACCGAATCAGTCATGGGGAACAGTGTGTCACAGGACACATGACTTCGGCCACATTTCAGTTAACCGCCGTTCGCTCGGGTGTCCCCGTCGCCGACCGCAGCCGACGAGGAACACCGCGGTCCAACCCCGCCCGATGCTGCGACCGGGCGAATCCTCCCCCAACGGCGAACGCCGCGGCCCGACGCCGAAAGGGCGCCGGACCGCGGCGAAAACCCGTCGGAAAGCGAAGGGGGAAACGAAGGGAAGCTAAGGGGCAATGAAGGAGAAGCCGGACCTGCTAGTCCTTGTCCTTGTCCTTGTCCTTGTCCTTGCCCTTGCCGTCCTTGCCTTCCTTGTCCTTGGACTTCTTGGACTTGCCGTTCTTCTTCGGCTTGTCCTCCTTCAGCGGCTCCTCGAGGTTCGCGGCGACGTCGGGGACGTAACGGAACTCGGTGCGCGGCGGGCGCTCGTAGGCGACCTCCGACGCGGGGCGCTCGGGAATCTCCGGCACCTTCATCTCGATGTGCTCGTAGGGGATGGTCGACAGCAGGTGGCTGATGACGTTCACGCGCGAACGCTTCTTGTCCTCCGACTCCACCGTGTACCACGGCGCCGACGGGATGTCGGTGTGGATGAACATCTCGTCCTTCGCGCGGGAGTACTCCTCCCACCGGGTGATGGACTCCAGGTCCATCGGCGACAGCTTCCAGCGGCGCAGCGGATCCTCGCGGCGCGACTCGAAACGACGCACCTGCTCCTCGTCCGACACCGAGAACCAGTACTTCCGCAGCATGATGCCGTCCTCCACGAGCAGCCGCTCGAAGATGGGGGCCTGGTGCAGGAAGCGGCGGTACTCCTGCGAGGTGCAGAAGCCCATCACGCGCTCCACGCCGGCGCGGTTGTACCAGGAGCGGTCGAAGATGACGATTTCGCCGGCGGTCGGCAGCTTCTCCACGTACCGCTGGAAGTACCACTGGCCGGATTCACGGGACGTCGGGGCGGGCAGCGCCTCGACGCGGCAGGTGCGGGGATTGAGGTACTGGGTGATGCGGCTGATGGCGGAACCCTTGCCGGCGGCGTCGCGGCCCTCCATGATCACCACGACACGGGAACCGGTCTCCTTCACCCACTGCTGCATCTCGACCAACTCGGCCTGGAGACGCTTCAGCTCCTTCTCGTAAGCCTTCTTGCTGAGCTTGCGGGGCGGCGTCTGCGCGGGGCTGTTCATGCGGTAAACCTTACCGGCCCCACGCTGGGGAATCACGCCCGCGAGACGTGACATCGCCCCCATGTGCGTCACGCCGCGACGCTACTTCCGCGCGTAGTACCTCAGCGTCAGCTGCGCGGTGATTCCGGCGAAGAGCACGCCGACGATGAGGATCACCGGAGCCACGAGCCAAATGTCGGCGGCCGTCACCTTCGCGATGAGCTGCGCCTGATAGAGCCCCTGCAGCGCCGGATCGATGACGGTGGCCTTGCCCAGGAACAGCGCACCGATGGCCAGCAGGCCACCGATGAACGCCGCGATGACCGCCTCCAGGACGAACGGCGCCTGCGTGAACCAGCGGGTCGCGCCGACCATCCGCATGATGTCGACCTCCGTGCGGCGGGAGTAGGCCGCAATCTGCACCATGTTCGCGATGAGGAATACCGCCGCCAACGCCTGGATGGCCGCCAGCAGGAAGGTCGCGTTGCGGATGGAATCCAGGTTGCTGGCCGCGTTGCCGATGTCGTCGCGCTGGTCGGTGACGTGCGCGACCTGCGGCATGTCGCGGACCGAGTCCAGCGGTGACGCGTCGGTCGGGTCCTCCAGCCGCACCAGCAGCACCGCGGGCAGCGACTCCGGGGTGGCGTTGGCCACCAGCGCCGGGTCGGTGTCCGCGAACATGTTCACGAAGTGCTCGTAGTTCTGCTGCCGGTTGCGGTAGTTGACCTCCTCGACGCCGTCCTCGGCCTCGAGGGCCTCGCGCACTTCGGCGCAGTCACCGTCGGCGCAGGTGGGGTCGTTGGCGGAGATGTCCTCGTCCATCTCGATCTGCACCTCGACGCGGTCGAGGTACATGTCCTTGGTGCGTTCGGTCATGCCGGTGACCAGCAGACCGGACGCCAGCAGCGCCAGGGAGATGGCGGTGGTGATGATCATCGCCACCGTCATGGTGATGTTCTTGCTCAGACCTGACATGGCCTCGCCGAGCACGAAACGGGTTTTCATCGGGTTCCTCTGGTTCCTCTGTCGTTCGTCCGTTGTCCGTCGTTCGCCGGTGGCGGGTCAGCGGCCGAGGCCGTAGACGCCGGTGGCGTCGTCGCGGACGAGCTTTCCGTTGTCGAGTTCGAGGACGCGGCGGCGCATGGCGTCGACGGCGTCGTTGTCGTGGGTGGACATCACCACGGTGGTGCCGAGGCGGTTGATCCGGTCGAGCAGCAGCATGATGTCGCCGGACGTGTCCGGGTCGAGGTTGCCGGTCGGCTCGTCGGCAAGCAGGACGAGGGGGCGGTTCACGAACGCGCGCGCGATGGCGACGCGCTGCTGCTCACCGCCGGACAGCTCGTGCGGCATGCGGTTGGCCTTGCCCTCCAGGCCGACCATCTCGAGGGTCTCGGGGACGGCCTTCTCGATCTGCGAACGCTTCTTGCCGATGACCTGCAGCGCGAATGCCACGTTGTCGTAGACGTTCTTCTTCGGCAGCAGGCGGAAATCCTGGAAGACGTAGCCGATCTTCTGGCGCAGCTTGGGCACCTGCCTGCCGGACAGCTTGGCGACGTCGTCGCCGGCGACGGTGAGAGTGCCGGAGTCGGGCTTCTCCTCGCGCACCATCAGGCGCAGGAACGTGGACTTGCCGGAGCCGGAGGGCCCGATGAGGAACACGAACTCGCCCTTGTCGATCTGCACGGACACGTCGTTGAGGGCGGGCCGCGTGGAGGTCGAGTAGGTCTTGGTTACCCGGTCGAAGGTGATCACGCACATCACCCTATTCCCACGCGCACCTCATGTCACATGAGTTTCGACACCTTACGGTAGGTGGTGGTCGTCATGGCAGCCGGTACCCCGATCCGCGGATCGTTTCCACGCGGTGGGCGCCGATTTTGCGGCGCAGGGCGCGGACGTACACGTCGACGACGTTGGACGCCGGATCGAAGTCCAGCCCCCACACGCGGCCGAGCAGCTGGGCGCGCGACAGGATCTGCCCCGGGTGTCGCAGGAACACCTCGAGCAGGCTCATTTCGCGGCGCGACAGGTCGACCCATTTCCCGTCGACCTGCACCCGTTGGGTCCGCGGGTCGAGGACGAGGTCGCCGTGGGCGATGCGCCCGGAGGCGTCGCCGGCGGTGTCGTCGCTGAGGCGCAGCCGCACGCGGGCGAGCAGCTCCGCGAACTGGAACGGTTTGGTCATGTGGTCGTTGGCGCCGTCCTCCAGGCTGCCGACGGTGTCCTCCACCCCGTCGCGCGCGGTGAGCACGACGACGGGCACGGTCGCACCGGATTGCCGGAGCCGGGTGAGCACCACCCGTCCGTCGATGATGGGCAGGCCCAGGTCGAGGACGACGAGGTCGTAGTCCCCGCCGCGCGCGAGCTCATAGGCGGTGAGGCCGTCTTCCGCGACGTCGGTGGCGTATCCGGCGTCGCGCAGGCCGCGGCAAATGAAATCGGCGATGCCCCGGTCGTCTTCGGCGACGAGGATGCGGCTCATGACTGCTCCTTCGGGTTGGCGGGGTGCACGGGGTGGTCGATGCTTGCGGGGTGCACGGGGTGGTCGGTGCTTGCGGGGTGCACGGGCGGGAACGGGTTGGTCGGCGGGTCCGCTTGACCCCGCTTGCCGACGCCACCTGCGCCGCGCCCCGGTTCCGGCGGCGGCCCCCAGGTCTCGGGTTC
>DUOR01000051.1 GCA_012838715.1 Actinomycetales bacterium | reverse complement strand
CGGTGGAGTAGACGGCGTCGGAAACGACGAGGGCGCGTTCCTCGGGGCGGTCCGCGAGAATGCGCTCGATGGCCGGGATGTCGCCGATGGGGGTGACCTCGACGCGGGCGCGGGACAGGCGGCACGCGTCGATGAGGGAGGCGTGCGAGCCGCCGTCGGAGACGATGAGGTCGCCGCGCCCGGCCAACGCCGTCACGGCCGCGAGGTTGGCCATGTACCCCGAGGAGGCGGTCAGGCACGACCCGAACCCCATGAAGTCGGCGAGGGTGTCCTCCAGGGCGTCGTGAAGCTCGGTCGAGCCCGTGACCAGGCGCGAGCCCGTCGAGCCCGCGCCGTAGTCGCGCAGAGCGCCGGCGGCGGCCGCGACGACGCGGGGATGCGCGTGCATGCCCAGGTAGTCGTTGGAGGCGAGGTCGAGGGTGCTTTCCGACGCCGCCCCGCGCGGCGGCCGGCTGCGCAGGGTGCGGTGGAGTCCGGCCCGCTCCCGTCGTCGGGTCGCGGCGGCCAGGTCGGCGAGATGGGATCGGGGGGAATCCGGCATGGGCACAGCGTAGCGGGACACTTGAACGGTGTTCGGGTGGGGTGGGGCGGGCGACAGGGTAAGTTCACCGGCATGAGCGAGCAGACCCCGACGGCCCCGACGGCCACCCCGACCAAGCGCGCACGGTTCATCGGCGACGCCGCGGGCGTGCTGCTGCTGGCGATGGGCCTCGGCGCCCTCGGCGGGGTCGCGTGGGGCCTCGTGCGGCCCGCGCAGAAGGTGACGTTCATGGACGGCGGGCGGCTCGGCGTCGCCCAATCCGGGCTCGACGCCACGTTCACCGCGCTGCTGTGGTTCACCGGGCTCGCGCTCGTCGCCGGGCTGGCGCTCGGGGTGATCGCGTACCGGCGCTTCCCCCGCAGCCGCGGGCTGGGAATGGAGGCCTGGGCGGGGGTGGCCGCGCTGGCGTCGGCGGCGCTGATGATGGTCGCCGGCAACACCGTCGCCTCGTTCCGGCAGCCCGATTACTCGCGGGCGAACATCGGCGACTCCTTCGACGTCATCCCGGCGTTCGGCACCCCCGTGGCCATGCTCGCCGCCCCCTTCGCCGCGATGCTCGCCTACTGGTGCCTCCTGTTCGTGCTCGGGGAAAGGGCCCCCGACGGCGCAGTTGCCGTCCCGGTCGGGGGCACGGACTAGACAGGGACTAGAATCGTCGGACAACGAGACCGGCAGCCGCGCAGCATGGGCCGCCGCACGATCAAGGAGTCGAAGTGACCGCATCCGTGACCGACCAGTCCACCCCGTCGCTTGAGCCCATCCACTCGGATTTGGCCGCGTCGGTGGTCGACTCGCCCGCCGGATACGAAGGCGTCGAGGCCACGCCGGAATGGGCCGACGAAGTGCGCCGCCTGGCCAAGGAGCGCAACGCCGTCATCCTGGCGCACAACTACCAGCTGCCGGAAATCCAGGACATCGCCGATTACGTGGGCGACTCCCTCGGCCTGTCGCGCGTCGCCGCCGAGACCGACGCGGACGTCATCGTCTTCTGCGGCGTCCACTTCATGGCGGAGACGGCGAAGATCCTCAGCCCGGACAAGACGGTCATCATCCCCGACGAGCGGGCCGGCTGCTCCCTGGCGGACTCCATCACCGCCGAGGAGCTGCGCGAGTGGAAGGCCGAGCACCCGGGCGCGCTGGTGGTCAGCTACGTCAACACCACCGCCGACGTGAAGGCGGAGACCGACGTCTGCTGCACCTCCTCCAACGCCGTCGACGTGGTGAACTCGCTGCCCGCCGACAAGACCATCCTGTTCAACCCGGATCAGTTCCTCGGCGCCCACGTCAAGCGCGAGACCGGCCGCGACAACATCCTCATCTGGGCGGGCGAGTGCCACGTGCACGCCAACATCGACGGTGAGGAGCTGGCGCGCCGCGCCGCCGCCGACCCGGACGCCGACCTGTACATCCACCCGGAGTGCGGCTGCGCGAACTCGGCCATCTACATGGCCGGCGAGGGCGCCATCGAGCCGGAGCGCGTGCACCTGCTGTCCACCGGCCAGATGCTCGACGCCGCGCAGCGCGAGGGCGTCCGCGGCGAGGACGGCAAGCCCACCCGCAAGGTCCTGGTGGCCACCGAGGTCGGCATGCTGCACCAGCTGCGCAAGGCCGCCCCGGACGTGGAGTTCGCGGCCATCAACGACCGCGCCTCCTGCGTGTACATGAAGATGATCACCCCCGCCGCGCTGCTGCGCTCCCTGGCCAACGGCGCCGACGAGGTCACCGTCGACTCGGAGACCGCGGAGAAGGCGCGGGCGTCGGTGGAGCGGATGATCGCCATCGGCAACCCGGGCGGCGGGGAGTAACCCCCGGTGCCCGTGGCGGGGTTCGACTGGTCCGCCCGCTGTGACCTGCTGGTCATCGGGGCGGGCGTAGCCGGGCTGTCCGCCGCGCGGCGCGCCCGCGAGCTGGGGCTCGACGTCCTGCT
>DUOR01000050.1 GCA_012838715.1 Actinomycetales bacterium | reverse complement strand
TCGTCACCGACAACCTCTTCGGCGACATCATCACCGACGAGGCCGGCGCCATCTCCGGCGGCATCGGTCTGGCCGCGTCCGCCAACATCGACGCGTCGCGCACCAACCCGTCCATGTTCGAGCCGGTCCACGGTTCCGCCCCGGACATCGCGGGCCAGGGCATCGCCGACCCGACCGCCGCCATCCTCTCCGGCGCCATGATGCTGCGCCACCTCGGCCGCGAGGACGACGCCGCCCGCATCGAGCGCGCCGTCGAGGCCGACGTCGCGAACCGCGGCGACGCCCCGATGGTCACCGCCGAGGTCGGCGACCGCATCGCCAAGGCCGTCGCGGAGGCGTAAGTCCTCCGTCCGCGGTCGTGGGCGATCGCGGCCGCGGGCTAATCACGGCTGCAGGTCAATCACGGCTGCGGGCCATTCGCGGCCGCGGGCCCATAGCGTGCAATCGCATTCCGACGAGGGCCCCTCATTCCGGTTCGCCCGGGGGAGGGGCCCTCGTCGTTTCGCGTGCATCCTTAACCATCGGCCCCACGGAGCCCATGAGTTCCGCGCAGCCCATGAGTTCCGCGCAGCCCATGAGTCCCGCGCAGCCCCTGCATCCTGCGCGACCCATGGAACCCTTGAGTCTCGTGCACCTCATGGGCTCCAGGCAGCTCGTCGTCCCCGGGATGTGGTCGTCTGCGTCCGCACGGCACCCACTTTTGCCGCGTCGCAGGTTGGTTATAAAACAAGAAACGCATTCATGTAGACAATCTGCAACAAAAATCGCCCCGAAACGGCCGAAATCGGCCTGTTTCTGTTGCAAATTGTCGACATCAATGTAGTTCATGATTTAGCACTAGCCCCTGGGGCTGGTGTGGCCCCTGGTTGACGGTGTCGCCGGGGCACGGCCCGGGTACGCGGTCCGGGTTCGCGGGGCCGGGTGCGATCGCGGAAGCCCGCGCGCCGGGATTCGGTCCGGTGCGCGGACTGGGTGCGCGGGCTGAGCAGGTGTGGCAGGGTACGCGGGCGCTACGCCGTCATGGCTTCCCGACGCTCCTACGCCGCAACCGTCTCGGGGCTCGGCTCCTCGTCGGCGGGCGACGCGGCCGCGAGGTCCCCGGAGCCGCGGGTGAAGGTCCGCCGGCGCAGCAGCCGCATCGCGTTGACGATGACCACCAGCACCGACAGTTCGTGCACCAGCATGCCGATGGCCATGGTCACACCACCCGCGAACACGCCCGCGAGCAGGGCGGCGACGGTGACCAGGGCGATGAAGATGTTCTGCTTCATCACCCGGTTGGTGCGCTTGGCCAAGTCGATGGCCTCGGGCAGCTTCAGCAGGTCGTCGGACATCAGCGCGATGTCGGCGGATTCGACGGCCACCGCGGACCCCGCCGCGCCCATCGCCACGCCGATGTCGGCGGCGGCCAGCGCGGGCGCGTCGTTGACGCCGTCGCCTACCATCGCGACCGTTCGCCCGGCCGCGCGGTAGGACTCGACCGCCTCGTACTTGTCCTCCGGCAGCAGCGACGCGCGGATGTCGTCGACGCCGGTCGCATCGCCGATGGCGCGCGCCACCGGTTCGACGTCGCCGGTCAGCATGACGACGTCGCGGACCCCGATCCGGTGCAGCCCGGCCACCATGTCCGCGGCCATGTCGCGCACCTCGTCGGCCACGGCGATGACGCCCAGGGCCCGGTTGCCGGAGGCGACGATCATCGGGGTCGAGCCGGCGTCGGCAAGCTCGGCGGCGAGGTCGGCCGCGGCGGGGGAGTCGACAGCGAACTGCTCCAGCAGCGCGGGATTGCCGACGAGGATGCGCTCGCCGTCCGCGACGGCCAGGATGCCCTTGCCCGGAACGGATTCGACGGTCTCCGGAAGCTCGACGGACAGGCCCTCGTCGCGGGCGGCCTCCAGAATCGGCGCGGCCAGCGGGTGCTCGGAACCTGCCTCCGCGCGGGCGGCGGCGGCCAGCACGTCGCGGCGGGTGGCGTCGCCGACGGGGATGACGTCGACCAGGTGCGGCTCGCCGACGGTGAGGGTGCCGGTCTTGTCCACGGCCACCAGGTCGATGTCCGCGGCGGTCTCCAGGAACTCGCCGCCCTTGATCAGGATGCCGTCGCGCGCCGCACGCCCGATGCCGGAGACGATGGACACCGGAATCGAGATGACCAGCGCGCCGGGGCAGCCGATGACCAGCAGCGTCAGCGCCAGCTCGACGTCGCGGAACGCCAGCCCCGCGACGACCGCCAGCACGATGATGCCGGGGGTGTACCAACGGGAGAACCGCTCCATGAACGTCTGGGTCGGCGCCTTCGCGTCCTGCGCCTCCTCGACCCGGTGGATGATCCGCGCCAGCGTCGTGTCGGCGCCCACGCCGGTCGCCCGCACCTGCAGGAACCCGCCGCGCGACACCGTGCCCGCGAAAACCTGGTCGCCTTCGCGCTTGTCGACGGGGACGGATTCCCCGGTGATGCTGGCCTGATCGATCGCGCCGGAACCGTCGATGACGACGCCGTCGACGGGGACCTTCGCCCCGTTCTTCACGATGACCGTTTCACCGTCGGCGACCTCCGCCGCCGGCACGGTCACCTGGCCGCCGTCGCGCAGGACCACCGCGACGTCGGGGGCGACGGCGATGAGCTCCTGCAGCGCGGAGCGCGTCTTGTTCAGGGTCGCCGCCTCGAGGGCGTTGCCGACCGCGAAGAGGAAGGTCACCGCGGCGGCCTCCCAGTAATTGCCGATGAGGATGGCGCCGATGGCCGCGACCGTCACCAGCGCGTCGATGCCGATGTCGCGGGCCATCAGCGCGCGCACCGCATTGACGGCGATTCGCCAGCCGGCGACGACCGCCGCCGCCAGCATGAAACCGTCCGCGGCGAGCGTGGCGCCGAACGCGCCCGAGGCAATCCAGGAGGCGATGATGAGCGCGCCCGAGATGACCGGGATGGCCCACCGCCCCCTCAAGAAGTTGTTGAGCCGTGTCATTGTCCCCGTTCCTTTCGTGTCCCCGGATGCGGCGCCGGGACCGGCCCGCATCCTCGTATCTCTGGTTCGTCTTTGACGGTATGGGGGACGCCCCGCGCGGAGAATGACGCGGATCAATTGTCCGGGGCGCAGTTCGGCGGCGTCGGAAAGCACGGGAAAACCGCCCCGCACCAGGTGCGCTGGTGCGGGGCGGTGGGGTGGCGCCGGGGCCGGTCAGAAGGCGGAGGCCTTCGCGGTGTACCCGGCCTTGGCGACCTCGCCGATGATGGACTCGACGTCCGTGACGTCCGGGTCATGGTCGACCTCGATGCGCGAGGTGTTGAAGTGGACGGTCACGTCGGAGACGCCCGGCATGCGGCCGACCCTCTTCTCGATCTTGGAGACGCACGACGGGCAGGTGAAGCCCTCGGCGCGGAGCATGGTGCGGGTGGTGTCGGACATCTGGGTTGCTTCCTTTCCGATTGCGGGCGGACCCGGGAACCGTTCCCTCGCCGCCTCTTTCCTGACTTCGCCCCTCACACTATGGCCGCCCCGCCATGCGCACATTGACGCGCGTCAATTAACCGGAGAGTGCTTGCCGACGCCCGCCTAACCCCCGTCGGCGATGTCCCGCAGCGCGGGCATGTCGGTGATTGCGGTCCATTTGCGGCCGGTGTCGATGATGCCGTCGCGGCGCATGGCGCTCATCGCGCGGCTGACGGATTCGGTGGTCGAGCCGGTCATGCCGGCGATGTCCGCGCGGGTCAGCGGCACCTGCAGCAGGAGCCCCTCGGGCGCGGGGTCTCCGAACTTCGCCGCCAGCCGGATGAGGGCCCCGGCGACGCGCCGGGCGAC
>DUOR01000049.1 GCA_012838715.1 Actinomycetales bacterium | reverse complement strand
GACGAGGCGCGGCGCCGCGCCTCCGAATGGAAGCCGGCGTTCCGCCGCGACGCGACCGACGAAAGGACGGCATCGGCGACATGACCGGCATCAACCCGAAGTGGGACCTGACCGACGACGAATGGCGGACGCGCCTCAACCCCGAGGAGTTCCGCGTCCTGCGGCAGGCCGGCACCGAACGGCCCTACACCGGCGAATACACCGACACCGAAACCGAGGGCGTGTACGCGTGCCGCGCCTGCGGGGCCGAGCTTTTCCGATCCGCGGAGAAGTTCCACTCCAACTGCGGCTGGCCGTCGTTCTTCTCCCCGCTGGCCGGTGATCGCATCGTCGAGAAGCGCGACGTGTCGCTGGGCATGGTCCGCACCGAGGTGTTGTGCGCCAACTGCCACTCGCACCTCGGGCACGTCTTCGAGGGCGAGGGCTTTCCGACGCCCACCGACCTGCGCTACTGCATCAACTCCGTGTGCTTGACGCTCGAGGAGAAACCGCTGGAAGGCTAAAAAAAGACCGCCCGCCGTCCCCCCGAAGGGGCCGGCGGGCGGTTTTGCTTTTCGCGGCCTTACGGCAGCATCTCGATGATCTCGGCGACGTCGTCGACGCGGCGGCCCGTGTGGAACGGGATCTCCTCGCGGACGTGCAGGCGGGCCTCGGTGTAGCGCATCTTCCACATCAGGTCGACGATGCGGTCGAGCTCCGGGCCCTCGAAGGCGAGGATCCACTCGTAGTCGCCCAGGGCGAAGGACGGCACCGTGTTGGCGCGGACGTCCGGGTAGTCGCGGCCGGCCTGGCCGTGCTCGGCGAGGATGCGGCGGCGATCCTCCGGCTTGAGCAGGTACCAGTCGTAGGAACGGACGAACGGGTAGACGGCGATCCAGCGGCCCGGCTCCTCGCCCATGATGAACGACGGCAGGTGCGACTTGTTGAACTCCGCCGGGCGGTGCAGCGCGGCGTTCGACCAGTGCGGGGTGGAGGCGCGGCCCAGCGGGGTCTCGCGCAGGAAGGCGTTGTAGAACGCCTGGACGTCCTCCATCTTCTCGGCGTGGACCCAGAACATGAAGTCGGCCTCGGCGCGCATGGCGGAGACGTCGTAGAAGCCGCGGATGACCAGATCGGCGTCGTCGTAACGCGCCAGGAACTCGCGCGTCGCCTCGACGGCGGCGGCGCGGTCCTCGCCCAGCGCACCCGGGGTGACCTTGAAGGTCGACCACATGGTGTAGCGGATGGTCTCGTTGAGCTTCTTGTAATCGAGCTTCGACATGAAGTGGAACTACTCCTCGTGTGAAAGGTGAGAAAGCATCGGGCGCCGTGGTCTAGGGTACCCTAACCCCGGCATTCGCCCAGGTGACGCAGGTCACCCGAGATCGGAGATGATGGCGGCCGCGGCTGCCTTCGCGTCGGCGATGCACGCGGGGACGCCGGGGCCCCGGTGCCAGGCGCCGGCCGCCGCGATGCGCGGGACCTCCGCCAGGTCGGAGTCGGCGAACTCCATGAGCTGGCCGTGGCCCACGCCGTAGCGGGGCAGGCCGCCCCACCAGCGCTGGACCATGACCTCGGCGGGCGCCGCGGCGAATCCGGTGATGGCCTCCAGGTCCCGGCGGGCCTTCGCCAGCAGGGATTCGTCGTCCTCGCGCACCAGCGAGTCGTCGCCGAAGCGGCCGAAGGACGCGCGGACGACGGCGCCGCCCCGGTCGCCCAGGTGCGGCCACTTGCGCGAGGAGAAGGTGAACGCCTTGGCGTCCACGCCCGCGTCGGCGGCGATCAGGATGCCCGAGTACTCCGGCAGCCCCTCGTCGGTGTCGAAGCGCATGGCCACGACCGCGGAGGACGCGAGGTCGACGCCGCCGATGAGCTCCCCGGCCTCCGGCGCCACCTGGCCCAGCAGGGCGCCAGTGACGGGGGCGGGTGCGGCGAGCAGCACCGCGTCGACGTCGAAGGCTTCGCTTCCCGACGTGCCCCGCGCGGTGACCGTGAAGCCGGTGTCTTCCCGGCTCACCGAGGTCACCTCGGTGGACAGGTGCAGCTCGGGGGCCGCCTCCGCCAGCAGGGTGTCGTAGACGCGCCGGTAGCCGTTGCGGAAGGTAAGGAAGATCGGCGCCCGGACGGAGCTGGACGCGAGCCGCGCCTCCATGGCCTTCTTCCGGCCCTCGAGGACGTTGGCGGCCGCGGCGGTGAGGCTCACCGGCTCGCCCAGCATGGTCATGGCGTCCAGGGCCTCGGCCAGCTGCGGCACGGTGGCCCGCAGGCCCAGGTCGTCGGCGAGGGTGGAGTACACGCCGCCGAGCAGCGGCGACACCAGATGATCCACGACCTCGCGGCCCAGCCGGGCCTCGACGAGCTGGCCCAGGTTCACGTCGTCGCCCTGCACCCAGTGCATGGGCGCCGTGCGCTCCGGGTCGCCCTCGGCCTCGATGCGCTCGAGCGTCTCCGGCGACAGCAGGCCCTCCAGGCCCGCCGACGTGGCGGGCACGCCCATGACGGTCGACCGCGGCATCGCGTGGCGCTCACCGCCGGCGAAGATCACCGACGGCAGGCCCGAAGGCTCGACCAGATCGTCGGCAAGCCCCAGCTCGGTGAAGAACTGCGTGGCGTCCCGGCGGAACCCCAGGTACGCCTCCGCGCCGACTTCAATCGGGCCAGTCGCGGAATCGGCGGTGCGGAGCTTGCCGCCGATGCGATCGGCGGACTCGAAGACGAGGATCCGCGCGCCCGGGCCCAGGCCCCGGCGCAGCTGACGGGCGGCGACCAGGCCGGTCAGGCCCGCGCCGACGACGGCGACGGTGAGCGGTGCGGCGCTCACAGCTCGTGCACCATCGCGACGGCGCGGGTGATGGCGTCGGCGTCCGTGTTCGGCATGACGCCGTGGCCCAGGTTGAAGATGTGGCCCTTGGCCGTGCCGCGCTCGATGGCGCGGTCCGCCTCCTGGCACACCCGGGCGATCTCGGAGCGCATGACCTCGTCGCCGGCGAAGAACATCGCCGGGTCGAGGTTGCCCTGCAGCACGCGCGCATGGGAGGCGCGGTCGCCGGTCGGGTCGGCGTCGTGAAGCGTGGTGGAGATGCGGTGCGCGGCCTGGTCGAGCGGCACGCGCCAGTCGACGCCGACGACCTCCGGGCCCGCCTGCGCCATCGCGCCCAGCAGCTCGCCGGTGCCCACGCCGAAGTGGATGCGCGGGATGCCGGCGTCGGCGAACTCCGCGAGGATTTCCGTCGAGTACGGCAGCACGAAGCGGCGGTAGTCGCGCTCCGTGAGGAAGCCCGCCCAGGAATCGAACAGCTGGATGGCGTCGACGCCGGCCTCGACCTGCATGCGCAGGAAACCGGTGACCATCGGGGTGATGCGGCGCATCAGCGTGTCCCACAGCTCCGGGTCGGAGTGCATCAGGGACTTCGTGCGCTCGTGGTTGCGCGACGGGCCGCCCTCGACCAGGTAGGACGCCACCGTGAACGGCGCGCCCGCGAAACCGATGAGCGCCTGCGTGTCGCTCAGCTCATCGAGGATGAGGCCGATGCCCTCCGCCACCGGCGCCAGCGACGCCGGGTCGAGCTCCGGCAGCGCCTTGATGGCGGCCTCGTCGCGCACCGGCTCCGCGACGACCGGGCCGCGGCCGGCGACGATGTCCAGGTCCACGCCCGCGGCCTTCACCGGGACGACGATGTCCGAGAACAGGATGGCGGCGTCCACGTCATGGCGGCGCACCGGCTGCATGGTGATCTCGGCGAGGAGATCCGGGCGGAAGCAGGAGTCGAGCATCCCGACGTCCTTGCGGATTTCGCGGTACTCCGGGAGGGAGCGGCCGGCCTGGCGCATGAACCACACCGGGCGGCGCGACGGGGTGCGTCCCGCGGCGGCCTCGAGCAGGGGGGCGTCGGACAACGTACGGCGATTCGTCATGCCACCATCATGCCCCATCGGGTTTCGCCGCCGCCGTCCGCCCCGCCCCGGCGCGCCTCCCCGGACAATGGCGTCGCCCCAGTACATTCAGTGTCCGTGACAGCCACCGAACAAGCCCCGCAGCCCTTCCGCGACGCCGTCGAATCGATGCACGCCGCGCACGTGCGCGCGGAGATTTCCCTCGGCGACATCAGGCCCCCGCAGAAGCTGGCCCCGTACAGCCACGCGGTCGGACTGGAGGTCCTGCACCCGGAAACCGACCTGGTGCCGGAGACCTCCGAGGGCGACGCGTTCGGGCGGCTCATCCTCCTCCACGACCCGAAGGCGGAGGAATCCTGGTCCGGCACGATGCGCCTGGTGGCGTACATCCAGGCGGACATGGACGCCGACGTCGCGTCCGACCCGCTGCTCCCCCAGGTCGCGTGGCAGTGGCTGCACGAGGCCTTCGAGGACTGCGGCGCCGAGCTGAGCAACCTCGGCGGCACCGTCACCACCACCAACTCGGTGCGCTACGGCGAAATCGGCGGCCCGCCGGAGGCCTTCCAGCTGGAGATGCGCGCCTCGTGGACCGCCGCCGGCCTGGACCTCTCCCCCCACGTCGAGGCCTTCTCCCGCGTGCTCGCCAACGTCGCGGGCCTGCCGCCCGAGGGCGTGGCCCAGCTTCAGTAGTAGACGGCGAGGCGGCCGCGCGGGCCGTCGACGACCTGCACCGGGGTGTCGAACACGTCGGTGAGCACCTCGTCGCGCATGATCTCCGCCGGGGTGCCGAAGTAGGCGATGCGGCCGTTCTTCGCGGCGCAGATGCGGTCGGCGTAGTGGCCGGCGAAGTTGATGTCGTGGAGCACGATGACGACGGTGCGGCCGAGTTCGGTCGCGGCGCGGCGCAGGTGCTTCATCATCTGGACGGAGTGCTTCATGTCCAGGTTGTTCAGCGGCTCGTCGAGCAGGATGTAGTCGGTGTCCTGGGCGAGCACCATGGCCACGTAGGCGCGCTGACGCTGGCCGCCGGACAGCTCGTCGAGGTAGCGGCCCTCCAGTTCGTTGAGGCCGAGGAAGTCGATGGCCTCGCTGATGATGCCCTCGTCCTTCGGGGTCAGCCGGCCCTTGGAGTAGGGGAAGCGGCCGAAGCCGACGAGCTGCCGCACGGTCAGGCGGGTGACGAAGTGGTTCTCCTGCCGCAGGATGGACACGATCTTCGCCAGGTCGGCCGACTTGGTCGACGACACGTCGTAGCCGGCGATTTCGATGTTGCCCTCGTCGAGGCCGACGAGGCGGCCGATCATCGTCAGCAGCGTCGACTTGCCGGCGCCGTTCGGGCCGACCAGGGCGGTCACTCCCCCGGCGGGGATGTTCAGGTCGACGGGCCCGATGGAGACCTCGTCGCTGTAGTGCTTGGTGACGCCGGTCAGCGTGATCACAGGCGGCCCTTTCGGAGGATGTAGAAGAGGAAGAAGCTGCCGCCGACGACCTCGATGATGATGCCGACGGAGCCCTGCGCGTGGAAGAAGTTCTTCAGCACGAAGTAGGAGCCGGTCAGGATGACGAAGCCGGTGAGCCAGGCCATCGGGAAGACGTAGCGGTGGTCGTAGGTGTCGGCGAGCTGGTACGCGAGCATGGCGACCAGGAAGCCGAGGAAGGTCATGGGGCCGACCAGCGAGGTGGACACGGCCATCAGCAGCGAGACCATGACCAGCACGAGGATGGTGTCGGCCTTGTGGTTGACCCCGAGGTTCATGGCGGTTTCGCGGCCCAGGCCCAGGACGTTGAGGCGGCGGGCGCGCCACCAGAGGACGCCGCCGGCGAAGGCGACGAGCGGGGCGCCGATCCACAGGTAGGACGCGTCGGCGTTGGCGACGGAGCCGATGAGGCGGGCCGACAGCACGTCGAATTCGCTCGGGGTGAGCATGCGCTGCATGAAGGTGGCCAGCGCGCCCATGCCGCCGCCGAGGATGATGCCGACGAGCAGCATGATGTGCAGGTTGCCCAGGCGGCCGGCGAACAGCCAGCCGTAGAGGATGGCTGAGAACACCACCATGACGACGACCTGCCCCAGGAACTGGGTGGTGCCCGTCATGGCGACGACGCCGCCGGCGCCGAGCAGGAACACCGCCGCGGTCTGGATGACCATGTACAGCGATTCGAAGCCCATGATCGACGGCGTCAGGATGCGGTTGTGCGTCACCGTCTGGAAGGACACCGTGGCCATGGCCTGCGCGAACGCGACCACCACGATGACGATGAGGTTGGTGGCGCGCTGCTCGGCGATGAGCGCGAACCCGCGGGTGCCGAAGGGCATCGGGTTGCCGTAGGCAAGGTGCGCCACCGCGAAGCCGACGGCGAGGACGGCTAGCACGCCGAAGATGGTCCAGTAGCGGCGCCGGGTCGCGGCGGTGGGCAGTGCCCCGGATCCGCGGGCGCGCTCCTTCTTCCCCTCCACCGTGGGGCCGCCGGTGCTTTCCGACGGGTCGAGTCCCATCCCCTTGGCGAACTCCGCCATGGCGGCGTCGTCGACCGCCGGGGTGGTGCGGGAGAGGGCCGTGCTCATGTGGGGCTCCTTTGTCCGGTCGTGGTGGTCTGTGGTGCGGTCGTCGGGAAGCGCTTCGGTGCGCAGCCGCAGTGCGTGCGAGTCACGCGGCCGTTCGGGGTCAGCCACGGCGGCGCTGCCTGAGCAGGAGCGCGATGAACACCACCGCGCCCACGAGCGCGAGGATGGTGGACACCGGGATTTCGAACGGGCGGATGATGACGCGGCTGATGATGTCGCAGACGGTGACGATGCTGATGCCCAGCAGCGCCACCCACGGCAGGTTCGATCGGAGGTCGTCGCCGCGGAACATCGAGACGATGTTCGGGACGATGAGGCCGAGGAACGGCAGGTTGCCGACCACGACGGTGACGATGCCGGTCGCGATGGCGATGAGGCCGGTGCCGATGAAGACGACGCGCTTGTAGTTGAGGCCGACGTTGGTGGCGATCTCCTCGCCGAGCCCGGCCACGGTGAAGCGGTCGGCGACGAAGAAGATGGCGATGACCACCAGGGCCACCAGCCACAGCGGCTCGTACTGGCCGCGCAGCACCGAGGTGAAGGAACCGGCGAACCAGATGCCCAGCGACTGCAGCATGTTCGTCGACAGGGCGATGTAGCTGGACACCGCGCCGACGACGGCGCCGAGCATCAGGCCCACGATGGGCACGATGACCGACGACCGCAGGGTGACGCGGCGCAGGAAGGCGAAGAAGACCATGGTGCCGATGAACGCGGCGATGACCGCGGCGGTCATCTTCACCAGTATCGACGACTGCGGGGCGACGATCATGACCAGCAGCAGGCCCAGGCCCGCCCATTCCGTCGTGCCCGTGGTGGTGGGCTCGACGAAGCGGTTCTGGGTGATGAGCTGCATGACCAGGCCGCACATGGCCATCGCCGCGCCGGCCAGCACCAGGGCGATGGTGCGGGGCACGCGGGTGATGGCGAACATTTCCGCGCCGTCCTCGGCGCCGAAGATGTCGTAGACGCCGACGAACAGCGAGAGCACCACCAGGCCGGCGGTCACGATGACGCCGATGAGCAGCGGCCAGGTGAACAGGCGGCCCTTCGCCTTCACCCGCGTCGCCGCGGCGGCGGGGGTGTCGGGGGTGTCGGACTGGGCCGTGATCACGGCCCCCTGCTCATGCGGGGCCGGATGCTTCGCTTCGCGGTCGTTCATGAATCGGTCGCTCCGGTGCTCGGTGGTGCTGGTCTGCTCCGCCGGAGGCCCGGACCCGTCGTAACGGGGCCGGGCCTGCGGTTTCTAGGTGCGCTTCTTAGTCCTGCTCGAGGGCGTCGGCCAGGGCGTTGAAGAACTCGGTGTAGGTTTGGATACCCTCATCCACGTAAGTGTACTGCGGCATGTAGATGATCCGATCCTCGGTCACGGCGGTGACGTTCCGCAGTGCGGCGGAGTCGCGCAGCAGCTCGTTGGCCGGCACGTACTCCTCGCCCTCCGCCGGGCCGACCGCGGCGTCGCGGTCCATGACGAGCATGATGTCCGGGTTGGAGTCGGCGATGGCCTCGACGGAGATGTCGTCGCCCTGGTGGTCGGTGGTGGCGTTGTCGACCTCGAGCGCCGGGGTCAGGTCCAGGACGTCGAAGGCCGGGCCGAGGGTGCGGCCGGAGCCGGGCGCGGCGTAGTTGACGTTGCCGCCGGAGGTGATGACGCCCATGACGGTGTCCTCCGGGTCGTAGGCGTCGCGGACGCGCTGGATGGACTCGTCGAACTCGGCGACGAGCTCCTCGGCCTCGTCCTCCTTGCCGAAGACCTCGCCCAGCAGGCGGGTCTGGCGGCGCAGTTCCTCGTCGAAGGGCTCGCCCTCGCGGACCTCGACGTCGAGGATCGGGGTGTCCGGGGTCAGGGCCTTGATGTCCTCGTAGTACTGGGCGAAGCGCTGGCCGTTGATGATGAGGTCCGGCTCGGCGGCGACGATGGCCTCGAGGTTCGGCTCGCGGTGGTTGCCCAGGTCGACGATGGAGTCGTCCGTCTTGTAGCCGAGGTTCTCCGGCATGAGGCCGACCGGCGCCGCGGACAGTTCCACGCCCCAGTCCTCCAGGGTGCGGAAGGTGCGGTTGTCCGTGGAGATGACGCTGTCCAGCGGCAGGGCCACGGTCTGGGTGCCCTGGTTGTCCTCGACCTGGATGGTCTCGGTGGCGCCGTTGCCCTCGGCGCTGGTGCCCGCGTCGTCGGCGCAGGAGACGAGGCCGAAGGCCAGTGCGGCCGCGGCGGTGGCCGCAGCGGCGCGGCGTCGGAACGTGGTGATCAAGTCGGTGACTCCTCGTGGATGTGGAATGCCATTGGTGCAAGTAGGTCGACCGCAACTGGTTCGCACGCCTCCCCGGCCGCGGTCTTAGGGGAGACTAACACAACCCAAAGTAGGGCTGCCTAACCTATTTACGTGATGAATCAACCTATCCCCCCGTTAACCCGCCGTTCATCCACTCACCAGGACTTACGCAACATCGGTGTGCGCTAATTTCCACCCCCGGCCGTGTCGCGCACCCGGCCGACCCCGCCCGCATAAGCTGAGTTCATGTGCGCCGCCCTGCTTTCGCCGTCCGGGGGAACCCCCGGGGTCCTTTCCACCCGCGATGAGGTCGAGGCGGCCGTCGAGGCGCTGGCCGGCGGCAGCGGCCCGCTCGCCGTGGACACGGAGCGGGCGTCGGCGTACCGCTACGACGACCGCGCGTTCCTCATCCAGCTGCGCCGCGCCGGCGCAGGCACCTTCCTCATCGATCCGGAGACCAACCGCGGCGCGGTGGCCCCGCTGCCCGGCGTGCTCAACGACATGACGTGGGTCCTCCACGCCGCCTCCTCCGACCTGCCCGCCCTGACGGACCTGGGCCTCTACCCCGCCGAGCTCATCGACACCGAGCTCGCCGGCCGTCTCCTGGGCCTGCCCAAGGTGAACCTCGCCGCCATGACCGAGGAGCTCCTCGGCGTGTCACTGGCCAAGGGCCACGGCCGCGAGGATTGGTCGCGCCGCCCCCTCCCGGGCGATTGGCTCGATTACGCGGCGCTGGACGTGGAACTGCTCGTGGAGCTTGCCGACGCTCTGGTCGCCGCCCTGGCCGAGCTGGACCGCGTGGAGTGGCTGCGGCAGGAGTCGGAGGCCGTGCGTACCGCGTTCCGTCCCGGCGCCGGCGGCGGCCTGCCCACGAATCGCCCGGCCGACGAGCGCTGGCGTTCCATGAAGGGGTACGGGCGCCTGCGCCGGGCCGAGCAGTTGGCCGTGGGCCGCGCCCTGTGGCTGGAGCGGGATCGCATCGCGAAGGGCCGGGACGTCTCCCCGGTGATGGTGCTGCCGCACGACGTGCTGGCGACCGTGGCCGAGAAGGTGCCGCGCGGCGAGACGGAGTTGGCCGCCATCCGCGGGTTCCCGCGGCGCCGGAAGGGCGCGGCGAAGCACTGGGACCGGGTGGTCCGCAATGCGTTGCGCGCGCCCCGGCGGGATTGGCCGCGCCCGGACCGGAGGGACGGGCCCTCCCGCCCGCATCACCGGCACTGGGAGGAACGGCACCCCGCGGCGGCGGTCCTGTATGCGGCGCTGCGCGAGGCGCACGAGCTGCTGGCGGAGGATCTGGGCATCGCCCCGGAGACGCTGCTGAAGCCTTCCGACGTCCGCGAGATCGCGTGGGTCATGTCCGGCGAGGGCGCGGCGCCCGGGGACATGCCGCGCACGGACGGCCAGGTCCGGGCCCTCCTGGAGGGCCTGGGCGCGCGGCCGTGGCAGGTGGAGCTGATGGCGGGGCTCGTCGCGGAGACGGTGCTCCTGCCCCGCCGCCAGCCGCTGGATTAGGCTCCGGCGGCCTCGACGCGGCCGGGTTCGCCGCCGAGGTCGGACCACCAGGCGAGGACGTCGCCGGCGACCGCGCCGGCGGTGAGGCCGAGCTCGTCCAGGATTTCGCCGCGGGAGGCGTGGTCCAGGAACTTCTGCGGGATGGCGGCCTGTCGCATCGGCACGTCGACGGCGGAGGCGCGCAGCGCGTCGCCGAGCAGGGAGCCGACGCCGCCGTGGACGACGCCGTCCTCCACGACCACGACCATGGAGTGCCGCTCGGCGAGTTCGATGAGGTCGCCGGAGACGGGCACGACCCAGCGGGGGTCGACGACCGTGACGGACACGCCCTCCTTCTCCAGCGTCGCGGCGACCTCGACGGACATGCCGCCGAAGGCGCCGACCGCGACGATGAGGACGTCGCCGCCCTCCGCCGAGGTGCGGTGCAGCACGTCGACGCCGTCGGCCGTGCGTTCCACGGCGTCGACGTCGGCGGTGACGCTGCCCTTGGGGAAACGGACGACGGTCGGACCGTCGGTGACGGCGACGGCCTCG
>DUOR01000048.1 GCA_012838715.1 Actinomycetales bacterium | reverse complement strand
TCCTGTTCCACCCGGCCGGCGGCTCCTCCGCGGTGTACCAGCCGCTGGTGCGCCGCCTGCCCGCCGACGCCCCCGTGTACGGCGTCGAGCGCATCGAGGGTGAATTGCCCGACCGCGCCGCCGAGTACCTCGACGACATCCGCGCCCGCGCGGCCGGCCGCCCCGTCATCCTCGGTGGCTGGAGCTACGGCGGCGCCCTCGCGTACGAGGTGGCCCACCAGCTGCGCGGCGCCGGCGAAGGTGCCGGCGGCGAGACCGTGGAGGTCGCGCAGATCGTGCTGCTCGACACCGTGCAGCCCGCCGAGAAGGTGCCCGACACCAACGAAGAGATGCACGCCCGCTGGGACCGCTACGCCGCCTTCGCGCAGAAGACCTACGGCCTGGAGATCCCGGTGCCGCACGAGCTCCTCGACCAGCAGGGCGAGGAAGCGCTGCTGACCATGCTCGAGCAGTTCCTGGCCACCGCCAACCCCGACGAGCACGGCATGTCCTCCGGCATCCTCGAGCACCAGCGCGCGTCCTTCGTGGACAACCGCATCCTCGACCAGGTGGACCTGCGCCGCTGGGCCGACGTCGACGTCCCGGTCGTCCTGTTCCGCGCCGAGCGCATGCACGAGGGCGCCATCGAGCTGGAGCCGCGCTACGCGACGATTGATGAGGACGGCGGCTGGTCGGCTATCGTCGATGACTTGGAAATCGTCCACCTCAACGGGGACCACCTGGCGATCGTGGACGAGCCCGAGATTTCGAAGGTCGGTTCCTGGCTGACCGATCGTCTGCGGGACCTCGGGTCCGAAGACCGGAACGGACAATGACTGACGTGACTCTTTCCACCACCGCCGCCAAACTCGCCGACCTGCGGGAACGCCTCGAACAGGCCAAGGACCCGGGCAGCGAGAGGGCCAAGGCGCGCCGCGATGAAGCGGGGCTCACCACGCCCCGCCAGCGCATCGCGCGCCTGGTCGACGCGGGCTCCTTCGTGGAGACCGGCCAGCTCGGCCGCACCCCCGACGAGGAGGATGCCCCCTACGGCGACGGCGTCGTCACCGGCACCGCCCGCATCGGCGGCCGCCCCGTGGCGGTGTACGCCCATGACAAGACCGTCTACGGCGGTTCGGTGGGCGTGACCTTCGGCAAGAAGGTCTGCGACATCATGGATCTGGCGACCAAGGTGGGTTGCCCGGTCATCGGCATCAACGACTCCGGCGGCGCCCGCATCCAGGACGCCGTGACGTCGCTGGCCATGTACTCGGAGATTTCGCGCCGCCAGCTGCCGCTGTCCGGCCAGTCCCCGCAGATTTCCATCCTGCTGGGCAAGTGCGCCGGCGGCGCCGTCTACGCGCCGGTCACCACCGACTTCCTGGTCGCCGTGAAGGACCGCACGGAGATGTACATCACCGGCCCGGAGGTCATCCGTTCCGTCACCGGCGAGGACATCACCTCCGCGGAGCTCGGCGGCGCCGAGCAGCAGGCCCAGAACGGCAACGTCTCCTACGTCGCGGACGACGAGGAGGACGCCTTCAACTACGTCCATGACCTGCTGGATCGCCTGCCCAGCTCGGTGCACGAGCCGTTGCCGCCCTACTGGGCGCCTTCCGACGAGCAGACGGACCGCGACCGGGAGCTCGACGGGCTCATCCCGGATGATCCGAACGCCGGCTACGACATCATGGAGGTCGTCGGCCGCATCTTCGACGACGAGGATTTCGTGGAGGTCCAGCCGGACTACGCCCCGAACCTGGTCACCGGTTTCGCCCGCGTCGACGGCCGCACCGTCGGCGTGCTGGCCAACCAGCCGATGCATCTGGCCGGCTGCCTCGACGCGGACTGCTCCGACAAGGGTTCGCGTTTCATCAACATCTGCGACGCCTACGACATCCCCCTCGTTTACGTCGTGGACACCCCGGGCTACCTGCCGGGCGTGCAGCAGGAGAAGGCGGGCATCATCCACCGCGGCGCGAAGCTCGGCTTCGCGCTGGCGCAGGCGACCGTGCCGAAGGTGACCGTCATCGTGCGCAAGGCCTTCGGCGGCGCGTACGCCGTGATGGGCTCCAAGAACCTCGGCGGCGACCTGAACTTCGCCTGGCCGACGGCGCAGATCGCGGTCATGGGCGCGGAGGCGGCCGTCGTGATGATCCAGGGGCGCCACATCGCGGCGATGCCGGAGGAGCAGCAGCCGGCGATGAAGAAGATGTTCATGGATTTCTACAACGAGAACATGACCAGCCCGTACGTCGCCGCCGAGCGCGGCTACATCGACGCGATGATCATGCCCTCGGAGACCCGCGTGCAGCTGCGCCGCGCGCTGGATCAGCTCCGCGACAAGGCGGAGCCGCGGCTGCCGAAGCGCCGCACCATCGCGCCGCTGTAAGGGGGTGCGGGTCCCGGCCGCGGATGGCCCCGATCACCCATCTTCGGGGTCACCCATCGCGTCCCGGGGCGCCGAACCGGCCCCCGGGGCCCGTTCCGGTTGTCCATTTGACCCTGAACGGGTCTAATCTTGAGCCGAGCTTCGGCAGTGGGGCTCGCGAGACCCAGGAACGGAAGATTCGATGACCAACCCTTACGACAATCCCTTCGACAACCAGGCCCCGCAGCAGGATCCGTACGGCCGGCAGGGGTACGGCGATCAGGGCGGTTACTCTTCGCAGCCCTACGGCGCCCCGGGTTTCCAGCAGCAGGGCTACCAGCAGCAGGGTTACCCGCAGCCCGGGCAGCAGGGTTACGGCGCGATGCAGCCCTACGGCCAGCAGCCGATGCAGGCCTACGGCCCCAACGGCATGCCCCGATCCCCGAAGTCGAAGGTCGCCGCCGCGCTGCTGGCGTTCTTCCTCGGCCCATTCGGTGCGCACAACTTCTACATGGGCTACACCAGCCGCGCCGCGACGCAGCTGGTCCTGACCCTCATCGGCTGGGTCACGTCGCTGATTTTCATCGGCCTGTTCCTGATCGTCGCGGTCGGCATCTGGGTCTTCGTCGAATTCATCATGATTCTCGTCGGCTCCGGCGGCTACGACCGCGATTCGGACGGCTTCCCGCTGCAGTAGCCGTTCATCGATCCCTGCCGGGGGAGGATCCGGAAACGGGGCCGGCCCGTCGCAAAGCAGTGCGGCGGGCCGGCCCCGTTCCGCGTCCCCGCAAGCGTGGGGGACGCGCGGACGGTGGGGGAGCTGTTAGTGCACGCCCTCGAACCGGGCGACGATCCACTTCTTGCCCAGCAGCAGCGCGATGCCGATGGCGATGGACAGCACGCCGATGACGACGAAGAAGTTGGTCTCGGCGGAGGCGTCCTCCGGGTGGTAGTACCCGGCGAGGACACCGGCCAGGGAGGTGCCCATGGCCACGGCCATCATCCACACCGCGTACATGCGGGTGGGGAAGGCGTCGGGGGCCAGCTTCGTGGCCAGCGAGTTGCCCACCGGCGACAGCATCAGCTCACCCATGGTGAACAGGAACAGGATCCACACGATGACCAGCAGCGGCGTGGAGTTCGGGCCGCCGCCGACGAACGGCAGGAAGAAGAACAGCGAGACGCCGATGATGATGTTGGCGACGCCGAACTTCACCGGGTAGGTCCACTGGCGGCTGCCCAGCTTCGTCCACATGGCGGCGAAGATGCCCGAGAAGATGATGATGAAAATCGGGTTGATCGACTGCACCCACGCCGGCGAAAACTCGAAGCCGCCGATCATGCGGTCCAGGCGCTGATCCGAGTAAATCGCGATGACGGTGAACTGCTGCTGGAAAATGCCGAAGAACAGCACGCCCGCGACGAACATGGGGATGAACGCCAGGAGGCGGTGCTTTTCGACGGCGGTGGTGCGGCCGGAGGTGTACATCTGCAGCCACAGGACCACCGCGGCGACGCCGGCGAGGACCGTGACGATGGTGGCCAGCGAGTCGACGGGGACGATGCCGGTGGCGACGAGGCCGACCGCGATGGCGGTGACGGCGACCGCGCCGATCAGGGCCGGCAGGTACCTCGACTTCGGCAGCGGGTTCGGCACGTCGTGGCCGGCGGCGCCGATGGTGGACTTGCGCATCAGGGTGTACTGGATGAGACCGATGGCCATGCCGACGGCGGCGAGGCCGAAGCCCCAGTGGAAGCCCCGCATGCCCCAGATCCAGCCGGTGAGCAGCGGGCCGAACAGGGCGCCGATGTTGACGCCCATGTAGAAGATGGAGAAGCCGGCGTCGCGGCGGGTGTCCTCGCGGGAGTACAGCTGGCCGAGCACGACGGAGGCGGTGGTTTTCAGGCCACCGGAGCCGAGGGCGACGCAGATGAGGCCGACGGCCAGGCCCGCGACGCCGGGGATGATCGCCAGCGAGACGTGGCCGATCATGATGAGGATGGCCGAGGCGAACAGGGTCCGCTCCGAGCCGATGAGGCGGTCGGCGATCCACGCGCCGACCAGGGCAGCCATGTAGACGAGGCCGCCGTAGGCGCCGACGATGGACGTCGCCACCGCCTGGTCCATGCCCAATCCGCCGTCGGTGACGGAGTAGTACATGTAGTACAGCAGGATGCCCTGCATGCCGTAGAAGCTGAAGCGCTCCCACATTTCCACGCCGAACAGGTTGGCCAGGCCCCAGGGCTGGCCGAAGAAGGTCCGCTCGTCCTTGTGCCCCGGGCCCGGGGCGGCGGTGCCGGTTGCGGTCGTGGTGCCGCCGGTCTCGGGGCCGGCGGTCTTCTCGTTCTCGTTGGGGACGGCGTCGGCGGGCCTGTGGTCGTGGGCGCCGGCGTCGTCCGGCCCCGGGGAATCGGTGCCCCGGGGCGCGTCAGGTGAATGTGCCATGAGCCGATTATTCGCCTATCGGGGCCAAATCAAAACTGAAAAGGCGAAATTAACCCCGATAAATTTGCGTAAATCGGCGTTCACCGGGCACCGGGTTTGCCTACGCCGTGGCGCGGCTGCGGCTGCGGCGGCCGACGAAGGCGGCGATGGCGCGCCAGCCGAGGAGCAGCAGGCCGCTCATGATCGTGGCGACCAGGATGAACGACCAGTGCGGCATGGCGGCGTTGCGGATCGCCCAGATGCCCAGGCCGACGACGACGGTGACCACCCACACGAGGACGCCGCCGGGGGCGACGGGCTCCGGGTGCTTCTTCACGACGGCCGCGAGCACGTGCGCCAGCACCACGCCGATGAGGAACGGCCACCAGGTGTCGAGGATGTTCATGAAGGTGAACGGGTCGGATTCGGTGTTGTGCGCCAGGCGCGCGAGCACCGCGAAGACGAAGATGGCGACGACGTCGATGCCGAGGGTACGGGCCGAAAAGGTCACTGCTGTTCCTGTTCCTTGGTTTCTTGTGCGGATGGTTCGGTGATTGCTTCGGTGGTCGGTTCCGTGGCCGCCCCGGGAGGCGTTTCCGCGGGCGCGTCCCGTTCGGGGCCGGTCCCGGGTTCGCCGTCGCGCATGGTGCGGCGGTCGTCGTGGAACCCGACGAGGTAGATGATCCAGCCGACGACGGCCGGGAGGATGAAGGACACGAGGCGGTAGATGAGCACGGTGGCCACGGCGTCGGTGCCCACCATGCCGGAGGCGACGAGGGTGCCGGTGAGCACGGCCTCGATGGGGCCGACGCCGCCGGGGGTCGCCTGGATGAACCCGGCCGCCTTGCCGGACACGAAGGCGAGCAGCACGACGGTGGCGGAGACGTCCTCCACGCCCACGGCGCGGACGGCGGTGTAGAGGCAGACGACGTCGAACACCCAGTTGAGGAACGACCAGCTGAAGACGATTGTCATCCGGCCGGGGCTGAGCCGCACTTCGGTGAGCTGGCGGATGCCGTGGCGCAGTTTGGTGGCGCCGGTGTCGAGCGGTTTGCGGCGGATGCGGTTGATCAGCCGCAGCACGGGCGCGGCCGCGCTTTCGATGAGGGTGGTGTTGCGGGAGAACCACCAGAGCAGGGCGGTCACGGCGAGGACGGCGGTGCCGGCGGCGATGAGGGTGCCCCAGGCGGGGGCGCGGCCGATGAAGAAGAGGCTGGCGACGGCGAGGGCGACCAGCCCGAGGGTGCTCAGCGCGCCGGACAGCAGGATGAACCAGCTGATGACGACCGGCGTCGCCTTCCACGACAGCATCCGCCGCACCTGTAGGGCGGTGGAGAACGCGACGCCGCCGGGCACGGACACGGACCAGGCGTTGGCGGCGAGCACCAGCGCGTTGGTCGAGCGGCGGGTGGCGCCGCGGACGTCGGCGGAGCGCAGCAGCAGCCGCATCACCTCGGCCATGGAGTACAGCGAGATGACGTTGGCCAGGAGGGCGATGATCACCCAGCGGAAGTCGGCGCGCAGGAAGGTGCGCACGCCGTCGGTGATGGTGCCGCGGTTCTGGGCCGCGAACCACAGCGCGACGCCGAGGATCACGAGGGTCAGCGCCCACCGGATCCACGAAGTGGAGGCCGCGCTCCGCACGGCGTCGCGCACCCGGGTCATCGGCTATCGCCGGCCCGGGAATCGTCGGGGGCGTCATCGGGGGCGTCGCCATGGGCGCCACCACGGGAGGCGTCGCCACGGGAGGCGTCACCGTCGGCGCCGGGGCCGAGGGCCTCGCGCTTCTCCCATTCGAGGCGCAGCATGATGTCGCGGACGGTGAGCCGTCCCGGCGGCACCTCGACGGGTTCGTCGTCGGGCACGTCGTGGTCGTCGCCGTATTCGCCGTACCCGTCGCCGTATTCGTCGTAGTCGCCGCCGCCGAGGCGTTCCTCGTCGACGAGTTCGGCGTCGTAGATGAGTTCGCCCGAGTCGGTGCGGTCGGGCAGGGCGGGCACGTGCGCCGTCCCTTCATCGCTTTCCGACGGTTCCGCGGCGGCTTCCGCCCCGGCGCCGGGCGTCCCGGTGGCCGTGGCGTCGGCACGCGGGGCGGTGACGGTGGCGGCG
>DUOR01000005.1 GCA_012838715.1 Actinomycetales bacterium | reverse complement strand
CTGACGCGAAGACCTGCCGCCCTGGCGCGAAGGCCTACCGCTCCGTAGGCCTGTTCCCCGAATCCTGAACCCCGGCACATCGGCGGATACCTGGTTCGCTGCGTGAACATGGGCACCCTCGCTAATCGCGTCTAACGGATTGCGCGGTTAACGCCGTTGGTGCGGTTGCCGCGGGAAATTGCCTCCTTTTTGGGCGTGGGTAACGGTGGTGCGCTGCGCATTCGTTGGCGCCACCGTAGTGCGGTCGCAGGTGGGTGAACCCCCGCTAGCGGAGGGGGTCAATACCCTCCTCCGACTTTGTTTTCTGAAAAGTTTTTCAGGTTCCTCACGGGTGCCGGTGGCCTCCCGGACTGTGGCGCGGGTCACTTTGTGCCAGGTCAGGGCTATATTTCATTCGGGAAACAACCAGTGTTGGCCCCGGCTCTGCGAGTCGCAATTAACATATAAATCCACAACATACTCTTTCGGGTATGTGTGGCCCCGTTCACAGCTGGATATGTTGTGCGTCACATTGTTCGTTGGGTGGCTGACCGGGCCATCCCACTTGCTAGGAGACGCACTTGAGCAACGACATCACCGCCGTGGACTCGTCATCCGCGGCCAACATGAACCAGGCGGCCGACTCCGCCACGGCGGCGGAGGCCCGCAAGAAGGTTGATGGACCTTCCCTGCGCAGGGTCGCCACCGCCTCGCTGGTCGGCACGACCATCGAGTTCTACGACTTCTTCATCTACGGCACCGCCGCGGCGCTGGTCTTCCCGACCGTGTTCTTCCCGAACATGACGCCGATGCTGTCGACCGTCGCCTCGTTCGCGACCTTCGGCGTGGCCTTCCTGGCCCGCCCGCTCGGCTCGATCGTGTTCGGCCACTTCGGTGACCTCCTCGGCCGTAAGCGCACCCTGGTGTGGACGCTGCTGATGATGGGTATCGCGACCCTCTTCATCGGCCTGCTGCCGGGCTACGAGACCGGCACCTTCGGCATGTTCGAGGACGGCTGGGGCGTTTGGGGCCCGGTCCTGCTGGTGGTGATGCGCTTCCTGCAGGGTCTCGCAGTCGGTGGCGAATGGGCGGGTGCGACCCTGCTGACCGCGGAGTACGCGCCGCCGGGCAAGCGCGGCGTGTACGCAATCTTCCCGCAGCTCGGCCCCGCCATCGCCTTCTTCCTTTCCTCCGGCACCTTCGTCGCCGTGTTCCTCATCATCGGCGAGACCTCCGACGCGTTCATCGATTACGCGTGGCGCATTCCGTTCCTGCTGTCCATCCTGCTGGTGGCAATCGGCCTGTACGTCCGCATCGCCATCCAGGAGACCCCCTCCTTCGCCAAGGAGCAGGAGCGTCGCCGTGAGGCCGCCAAGCGCGGCGAGAAGCGCACCCTCCCCTTCATGGACACCCTGCGCTACCAGTGGCGCGAGGCCGTCACCGGCGGTATCGCCCTCTCCTCGCTGTTCTCCCTGTTCTACATGGGCACCTCGTACCTGACCTCCTACGGCACCGCGAACCTGGGCCACTCCCGCATCGACATCCTGGCGATGGGCATGGGCGCCGCCATCCTGTTCGGTATCGCCATCGCCGCCTCCGCGTGGCTGTCCGACAAGGTTGGCCGCTCCCGCGTCATCATCGTGTCGACGCTGCTCGCCGTCGTCTGGACCCCGGCCCTGTTCTGGGTCCTCGACATCGGCACGCTGTGGTCCTTCGCCATCGGCCTCACCGTCACCATGGTCATCTTCGGCATCTCCTACGGCCCGGCCGGTGCGCTGCTGCCCGAGATGTTCCGCGTCGACCTGCGCTACACCGGCGCCGGCTTCGCCTACAACCTGGCCGCCATCCTCGGTGGCGCCATCCCGCCGCTGATTGCCGCCCCGCTGGCGGAGAAGTACGGCGGACTGGGCGTCGGCCTGTTCCTCGCGGCCATCTCGGTCGCCTCGACCATCGCCGTCACCCGCATCAAGTCGAACTTCCAGGAAGACATCGACGAGCACGACCAGCTGGTCCGTGAGGGCGAGGCCCTGGCCAAGCCGTAAGGCGCCGGCCGGCCCGCGAGGGCCCGCGTCCCCCGGGGCGCCGGCACACCGGTGCCCCACATCCGCCCGGCCCGTCCGCCGGGCAGGGCGGAGAGCTCCGGCAGGGGCCGTCGGAAAGCAAGGAATTGCTTCCCGACGGCCTCTCTCTCATGTCCGGGCCACGACCGTCGCCCACGACCGTCGGGCACGACCGTCGGCCACGACCGTCTGCCACGATCGTCGGGAGGCCCATATGCTCCCCACATCGCGTCGGGCGCGTGCAGCGCGCCCGGCCCCACCAGGGATTTTTGGTGATCGTCCCTGGTTGCATTACTGTTAACCAACAGTCCCAAGTGAGATTGGGAGCTTGACGACTTCACCCGGTAGGCCAGCGAGAGCGGCTGACTGGGTTTCGCACGTTTAAAAGCCCCAGCCAAAGCGCCATGCAGACGGACATCGGCAAGCGCGGCGGGGCGAAACCAAGCACGTAGACAGAAAGAGGCTTCATGCCCACTATCCAGCAGCTGGTCCGCAAGGGCCGCCACATGAAGAAGGCCGCGACGTCCACGGCCGCCCTGAAGGGCTCCCCGCAGCGTCGCGGCGTGTGCACCCGCGTGTACACCACCACCCCGAAGAAGCCGAACTCGGCGCTCCGCAAGGTCGCCCGTGTTCGCCTGACCTCCGGCATCGAGGTCTCCGCCTACATCCCGGGCGAGGGCCACAACCTGCAGGAGCACTCCATGGTGCTCGTCCGCGGTGGCCGAGTGAAGGACCTCCCCGGCGTTCGCTACAAGATCGTCCGCGGCTCCCTCGACACCCAGGGCGTCAAGGACCGCAAGCAGGCCCGTTCCCGCTACGGCGCGAAGAAGGAGAAGTAAAGCATGCCTCGTAAGGGTCCCGCCCCCAAGCGTCCCGTCGTCAACGACCCGGTGTACGGCTCGCCGATCGTCACGCAGCTGATCAACAAGGTCCTGCAGGACGGCAAGAAGGCCACCGCCGAGCGCATCGTTTACGGCGCCCTCGAAATCTGCCGCGAGAAGACCGGCACCGACCCGGTGCTCACCCTCAAGCGCGCGATCGAGAACGTCAAGCCCTCCCTCGAGGTCCGCTCCCGCCGAGTCGGTGGCGCGACCTACCAGGTCCCGGTCGAGGTCCGCCCCGGCCGCGGCAACACCCTGGCCCTGCGCTGGCTGCTCATGTTCTCCCGCCAGCGCCGCGAGAACACCATGATCGACCGTCTCGCGAACGAGATCCTCGACGCCTCCAACGGCCTCGGCGCTTCCGTCAAGCGTCGCGAGGACACCCACAAGATGGCCGAGGCCAACCGCGCCTTCGCCCACTACCGCTGGTAGTGACCCGTCAGCGCCGGCCGGCGCCCCACGGGGCCGGACCGGTGCAGCCCGGGGTCCACTCGCCGCGCGAGTGACACCCACGTGGGTGACCCGCCGAGCCTCCCGGCCAAAACGGTGGCAAGATAGACAAAGCAACCCGACCGCTGGCGGTCGAGGCTTCGACGTGAAATGCGTCCGACGCCGCCGCCACACGATATTGAAACGAGTGGGGAATCAAGTGGCAGAAGGTGCACTTCCCGTCAAGAAGGACCTGAAGAAGGTCCGCAACATCGGCATCATGGCGCACATCGATGCCGGCAAGACCACCACCACCGAGCGCATCCTGTACTACACGGGCATCAACCGTAAGGTCGGCGAGACGCACGATGGTGGCGCGACCACCGACTGGATGGAGCAGGAGAAGGAGCGCGGCATCACCATCACGTCCGCCGCGGTCACCTGCTTCTGGAACGACAACCAGATCAACATCATCGACACCCCGGGCCACGTCGACTTCACCGTCGAGGTCGAGCGTTCCCTGCGCGTGCTCGATGGCGCCATCGCCGTCTTCGACGGCAAGGAAGGCGTCGAGCCGCAGTCGGAGCAGGTCTGGCGTCAGGCCCAGAAGTACGACGTTCCCCGCATCTGCTTCGTCAACAAGATGGACAAGCTCGGCGCGAACTTCGAGTACACCGTCGGCACCATCATCGACCGCCTCGGCGCGAAGCCGCTGGTCATGCAGCTCCCGATCGGCGCCGAGGATGACTTCGACGGCGTCGTCGACCTGCTGCAGATGAAGGCCCTCACCTGGCGCGGCAAGACCGAGATCGGCACCGAGGCCACCGTCGAGGAGATCCCGGCCGACCTGGTCGACAAGGCCAACGAGTACCGCGAGAAGCTGCTCGAGGCCGTCGCCGAGTCCGACGAAGAGCTCATGGAGAAGTACTTCGGCGGCGAAGAGCTGACCATCGACGAGATCAAGGGCGCCATCCGCAAGATGGTCATCAACTCCGAGATCTACCCGGTCTACTGCGG
>DUOR01000004.1 GCA_012838715.1 Actinomycetales bacterium | reverse complement strand
TCGATGAAGGTTGAGGGAAGTGGGCGAACAATGCAGCTGACGATGTTTTCGGATCTCAGCCTGCGGATCATCATGCGGATGGCGGCGGGGGAAGCCGGCCGAAAATACACGTCCGCCGGAATCGCCGACGAACTCAACGCCTCCCGCGCCCACGTGGCGAAAGTGGTGACCCGCCTCGCAGAGCTGGGCCTGGTCGACGCCGTGAAGGGCCGCTACGGCGGGATTTTCCTGGCCGAGAACGCCACGGAGCAGTCCGTCGGCAAGCTCCTGCGGACGTTGGAGACCGGTGAGGTCGTCGACTGCGTCGGCACCGATTGCCCGCTGCTGCCGGGGTGCCGGCTGCGTGGCGCGCTGGCCGGCGCGAAAGAGGCGTTCTTCGCGCACCTGGACGGCGTGACCATCGGCGCGCTCGTGGCCGAGCCGCTGCCGCCGATGGCGCTGAACATCACGCCGGTCAACCGTTAACCGGGGCTCGTGCCCGTCCCGGGCGGAGCGGGTTGCCGGGGGTGACCGGATGGTGGGAGGGGTGCGTCGGCAAGCGGAAAACCCCCGGTGAGAAAACCGCGGTTAACCCGGGCCCACCCCCGTCAATTAAATGCGTACGACGGATACGCATTAGCTGCTAGCGTGGGCGGCGTCATCGAAACACGACCCCCGACGCCCCAGGGAGAACCCCATGACCAGCATTGACGTCCGCAAGTCCGGCCTCACCGCGGAGCAGGCCGAGATCGTCCGCCAGACCCTGCCCGCCGTCGGCGCGAACATCGGCGACATCACGCCGAACTTCTACCGCCGCATGTTCACCGCCCACCCGGAGCTGCTCGCCGACACCTTCAACCGCGGCAACCAGAAGCAGGGCGCGCAGCAGAAGGCGCTCGCGGCGTCCGTCGCCACCTTCGCGGCCACCCTCATCGACCCGGACGCCCCCGCCCCCGAGGAGCTGCTGGCGCGCATCGGCCACAAGCACGTGTCCGTCGGCATCGTCGAGGAGCAGTACCCCATCGTGCACAAGCACCTGTTCGACGCCATCGAGGAGGTGCTCACCCCGGAGGTGTTCCAGGGTGCCGTCCGTGAGGCGTGGGACGCCGTGTACCTGGAGATGCAGCGCGTGCTCGTCGAGTTCGAGAAGGCCGAGTACGCCGAGCGCGGCGTCGAGCCCGGCGACGTCTTCCGCGCCACCGAGGTCGTCTCCCGCGAGGACCTCAGCGACGACATCGTCGTCTTCGGCGTCCGCGGCAAGGACGGCGACCTGCCGGGATTCACCCCGGGCCAGTACATTTCGGTCCGCCAGACCATGGCCGACGGCGCCCGCCAGCTCCGCCAGTACTCCCTGGTCGGCGTGCCCGGCGACGGTGAGTTGAAGTTCGCCGTGCGCCGCGTGCATGCCGACGACGTTGCCGGCCTCCCCGCCGGCGAGGTCTCCAACAAGCTTTGCGACGACGTCCGCGTCGGCGACGACCTGGAAATCTCGCTGCCCGCCGGCGACCTGGTGCTGGACACCGACTCCGACGGCCCCGTCGTGCTGGTCTCCGCCGGCATCGGCGCGACCCCGATGGTCGGCATGCTCAACTACCTCGCGGCCAACGACTCGCAGCGCCAGGTGCTGTCGGTGCACGCCGACCGTGCCGAGGGCGTCGACGTCCTCGGCCCGGAGCGCACCGCCGCAGTGTCCGCCCTGTCCAACGGCACCGAGAAGACCTGGTACGAGCCGAAGTTCATGGACCTCAGCGACAACGGCGGCGTCGAACTGCCCGAGGACGCCCAGTACTACATCTGCGGCGGCAACGGCTTCCTGCAGCACGTCCGCGACCAGCTCGCCGAGCGCGGCGTCGAACGCTCCCGCATCCACTTCGAGCTGTTCAGCCCGAATGACTGGCTGCTCGACGCGTAACGTCGCGCGGTCGGGTCGTCGCGTGGCGGCGCGGTCGCGTGGCCGGCGGTGGCGTCGTCGCGTTGCCGGCGGTCGTGCGGTCGTGCGGTCGGGTGGGAAATGTCATTCGCCGATGTGAGTGTTCACACGGACATTTCGGGCCGATGTGGTGATAATGAACGAACCATCAAGCCCCTGCGGGCTTCCTCGACGTTCAAGGACGGTACCGACATGACCGATAACCCCACCGCCGACGATGGCCGTTTCGACGCCGGAATCCAGGTGCGGCGCGAGGTGATGGGCGACGACTTCGTCGACGCCGCCCTCGACCGCAACGCCGGCACCGACGGGGAAGCCCTTCAGCGGCACATCACCGAAACCGTGTGGGGTTCCGTGTGGACCCGCCCGGGCCTGGAGAAGCGCGACCGCAGCCTGCTGAACATCGGCATGCTGGTCGCCCTGCGCGCCACCGGCGAACTGCGCGGCCACGTCCGCGGCGGCCTGCGCAACGGCCTGACCCGCGAGGAGATCACCGAGGCCGTCATCCATACCGCCGGCTACTGCGGCGCCCCTGCGGCCCTGTCGGCCATGAAGGTGGTCCAGGAGGTTCTCGTCGAGGAGCTGGGTCCGCTGCAGGGGGAGTAGTCGGCCCGGCCGCGTGAAGGCGGCGTCCCCCGCCGTCCCGTGGTCTTCGCCGCTGACCCGCGGCTCGCGCCCCCGCGAACGCGAGAACCCCGCCGTCCTTTCGGATGGCGGGGTTCTCGCGTTCGGCGTCCAGCCGGGGCGTCGTCGGTCCCCGGTGGGGGTGGGCAGCGCGGGCGCGTTGCGGATGCCCGGCCGTCCGGCGCTTATTGGGCGCGGCCGATGTGGTTGCCGACGACCTGGACGCCGTGGTTGGTCATGTGGACGAACAGGTTGTAGTCGCCGATGCTGTCGTCGATGATGCCGACGACCCAGTTGTCGGCGTCGCAGGTG
>DUOR01000047.1 GCA_012838715.1 Actinomycetales bacterium | reverse complement strand
GGCGGGCGGGGCCGCTGCCGTTGCGACGGCCGAGACCGGCACCGGAGCGGCGGGCGGGGAGCCGCTTGGCGTGGTGGCCCGGGACGTCGGCAAGCTCCGTGACGGTTTGTTCGAACTGCGTTGCGCCGCCGAGGACATCCAGACGGCGGTCAATGAAGGCGCGGATGCCGCTGACCTGCACGAACTGTGCACCGAACTGGTGAAGAAGGCGCGTGAGATCGAGCACATGGCGTGATTCGAACGTGATCTGCACCGCGCAATGCGGGCTGGACTTGCGCGACGGGATACCATGGCCCGTATGAACTCGGGTTTGAAGAAGTCGATTGTCACGCTCGTCGCCGTCGCGGTGGTGGCGTTGGCGATTATCATCGTCGGTCCCGTCATTTACCGGGTGATTACCTCGGAAGGCGTGCAGACCGGCGGCGTCGACGCCTCCAACACCCAGCCGGCGACCACCGACCGCAACGGCACCTGGAACGTCATCCAGCAGGGCTCGGGCAACAGCACCTCCGTCGGTTTCACCTTCGACGAGCTGCTGCCGGGCAGCCAGCGCACCACGTCGGGTTCTACCCACAACGTCAGCGGCAGCTTCCTCGTGGAGGACGACGTGCTGCAGTCCGGTGAGATCGTCGTCGACATGACCACGCTGACCACCGACATCGAACGCCGCGACATCAACGTGCGCGACACCATCTTCTTCACCAACCGGTACCCGGAGTCGACCTTCGAGGCCGCCGGCGGCACCGACCTGTCCGAGGTGCCGGACGACGGTTCGCCCGTGCAGCTCGACATCCCGGGCCGCCTGACGATCATGGGCACCACGAACGACGTCGTCGTTCCGATGCAGGTCATCCGCAGCGGCGAGCACGTGCTGATGTCCGGCACGCTCGTGATTAACCGTCTCGACTACAACGTGCGCACGCCGGACTTCGTGGCGGCGACCGTCGCGGAGGAAGGCGAGCTGAACCTGCGCGTGATCCTCATGAAGGACGACGGCGAGGACTAAGCTCGGATCGGTTCGCGGGGTGCATTCGGAGATCCCGCTGTGAGCCGCCGGGAATGAGGCTTGACCTCCGGGGAATGCTGATTCATTACGTCACTGTGACGTAATTGGGGCATACTCGGGCACGGCCGGGGAGCGGCCCCTGAAGGCCGGATCGGGCCGAAATCGGCCGAATCGACCGAAATCGACCGACACTGAACGAAACTGAATGAAACGGAGAACGACCGCACATGTACGAGAAGATGCTTCTGGCGCGCCGCGTGCGAATGGTCGGCCTCATCGTTTTCCTGCTCGTCGTTCTGTGGCAGCAGATGTGGCTGCTTGTCGCGATTGCCGTCGCGCTCATCGCGCTGACCATCTGGCAGACGAAGCGCCTGCGCGAGGAGATCGCCGTGCGCACCGCCAAGGAAGGCGAACTGCCGGAGGGCCCGGGAACCGACGGCAGCGTCACCGGCCGCACACGGTAACTGAAGGAGAACGCCGGCGGGACGCGGCAGCGGACAGGCACCGCCGGGCGCACGCGATAGTCTGTGCACCGGACGCACGCCGCGACTGACGGGGCAACGGGCCAGGTATCGGTACAGACACTCGGGGGCGCGCCATATAACCGCAGGCAGCACGGCCCCCTCTCGCCCGATGTCCGATAATATACATTATGACATTCTGACTGGACTGCTTCTCCCCGCCTCATCCGCATGCGCACGCGCGTCTCGTCCACGCGCCCCATCCGCACGCCCACCCATCCGCGCCGAAGACCTCCAGCGCCTCATGTGCCTTCCACACATGTGCCTTCCACACTCAATGAGCTTGCCGACGAGTCGCTGGGCCACCATGATTTCCCCCAACCTCCCCGCCATGTATGCCGTCCGCATCGGCCGGCGCGCCCGCTGCGCGGCGCGACCGCGGTTCAGCACGCCGACTTCGCGGCGCGACCGCGGTTCGGTGCGCACACTGTTCGGCGCAACCGCGGTTCGGTGCGTCCGCATTTCGCCGCGCCCGCCGCGCCAGCGAAACAGCTCTCCAAGAATCGTCCGCATTCCGCAGTTATTTTTCAAAACCCGGATCACGAATAACCTCGAAGTTCGAGGAAATTTCGCAAAATCCACCAAGTTCGCGGTTATACCGATTTCCCGAAACGACGAATAACCTCGAAGTTGGCGAGCACCGCTCACGGAGTTCCGCATCGCCTGCCCCCGTCCCAGCGCCGTCCCTACCCCGGGCCCTGCAGAGGCTCGCGGAAACGCTTCCCGACGGCCCCGCTACCCCGCTCACGCGAGACCCCGCAGGTCAGGCGTTGAAGCCGAACCTGAACTCCCCGTCCTCGGCGTCGGCGTCGGACTGTTCGGCGGCCGGGTCCGCCACCTGGTTTTCGGCGAACTTCGCGGCCCGTTCGTCCGGGGGCAGGAAGAACACGGACGAAAGTTGGCGCACGGCGTCGGCAAGCCCTGCGGAACCGGCCTCTTCATCCACCTGCACGGCCCCGGATTGCTGCAGGTCACGGATGATTTCGAGGAATCGTGCGGGAAGCGGCTCGCGGTTGCCCACGACGTGGCCCTCGAACTGCGGTTCCGGCCGCTCGACGCGGAACGGCGCGTGGTAGACGGCGCGGCGCAGCCGGGCGACGCCGTCGTGGAAAAGGTGGATGGCCACGCTCATTTCGTCGGCGCCCATGGGGCCGGCGCCGCGGGCCCCGGTCATGATCATGATGACCGACCACGTCCGCTGCACCAGCACGTCCGCGGCGAAACGCACGTCGGGGTCGGGATGCCCGAACACGAGGAACTGCAGGCTCGGCTCCACCACCTGCCGCCAGTGCTTTTCCAATGCGGCGGCGACCTCCTGCGAGTCGCGCCCCTCCCCTTCGTATCCGCCGAGCGCCACGATGCGGTACGTGTCGGGCCGCCACCAGCGTTCCAGTTCGACGATGGCGGTCATCGCCTGGCTGTGGAGGCCGCGGACGAACGCGCGGTATTCGCTGTCGAGTTGACTGTCGAGCTGCGGGTTCGGGGTGTTTTCCATGCCCAACATTCTACCGGCCCGGTCGGCCTCCCCTGGTAGCCTTTCCCTATGTCGCAGACGGATTCGCAGCTTTCGCAGCAGCAGGCGCACCCGCGGTCCCACGGGGGTTCGCCCACCTCCCTGGAGCTGCCCATCTCCCAGATCGACGCCTTCACGCGGGAGGTCTTCGGCGGGAATCCGGCTGCAGTCCTGCATTTGCCGCACTGGCTTTCCGACGCATCCCTGCAGGCCATCGCCGCGGAGAACAACCTCTCGGAGACCGCGTACCTCGTCGGCGAGATTCCCGGCGACGCCCCGGCGCCGCCCTCGGACTCCCCCGCGCACCATCTGCGCTGGTTCACGCCGACGGTCGAGATCGACCTGTGCGGCCACGCGACGCTGGCCTCCGCCGCGCAGATCTTCCTCGCCCACGACGAATCCGCCGGGCCGCTCGAACGACTCGAGTTTTGGACCCGCTCCGGCTGGCTGACCGTCACGCGCTCGCCCGCCGGCACCTCGGGATCGCCCGGGCTGCTCACGCTCGACTTCCCCGCCGATCCCCCGTCGCTGTACGCCGATCCCGCGACCCCGCCTGCCGGCTCCGCGTTGCCGGATGCGGCCACCGTCGGCAAGGCGCTCGGCATTGCCCCGGAGCACATCGTCGAACTGGGGGAAGGATCGTCGGCGCTGTTCTGCGTCGTCGACTCCCCCGCCCTCGTGCGGGACATGGCGCCGGATTTCGCGGCGGTCGCGGCGATTCACGGGCACGGCATCATCGTCACCGCGGATGCGGCCGGCGGGACGGCCGACGGAGCCTCCGCCGAAGCGTCCGACGATGCGGCCGGCGGGACGGCCGACGGGAGCGCCGGCGAGTTCGCCGGGTACGACGTCGTCTCGCGGTTCTTCGCTCCGGCGATCGGCATCGACGAGGACCCGGTCACCGGCTCCGCGCACACCGTGCTCGGTCCCTACTGGATGGGACGCCTGGGCCGCGACCGGTTGGCCTGCCACCAGGCGTCGGCACGCGGCGGCGAGCTGATCCTCGATGCCGCCGGCGAGCGCATCCTGATCTCCGGCCACGCCGTGCGCTACCTGACCGGCACCATCACCGTGCCGCGGGAGCGGTAAAACCCGCGCGCCCCGCGTTCACCGTGGGCGATCCGAAACACCCCACCCCTGCAGTGTGCATGGGGCGCGCAAATCTATAAAATTGTCTCATGCCTTCAGAGCATTCCGATAATTCAGAAGGTCCCGCCGAGTCGCACCGCGACTCCTCGGAGACCGAAACGTACCGAAGTCCCGGTTCCGTCCCCGCGACGGAAACACCGGCCGGCGCCCCGGGGGGTGAGCGCCGATGATTTGGTCCGCGCTCGCACTTCTGGTCGTGCTGCTGTTGCTCATCCTGGGCAACGCGCTGTTCGTGGCCGTGGAGTTCTCCTACCTCACCGTCAACCGCAATGACGTCCGCCGCCGCATCGAATCCGGCGACAAAACGGCGTCGCTGGTGGACAAGGCGCTGTCGAAGACGTCGACGAACCTGTCCGGCGCGCAGCTGGGCATCACCGTCACCAGCCTCATCGCCGGCTTCCTCACCGGCCCGTCGGTCGGCGTGCTGTTCGCCGAGGGTTTCGGGCTGACCGGCCTGAGCCAGGGCGTGATCACGGCGATTTCGACGACCGGCGCGTTCATCGTCGTCACCTTCACGCAGATGGTGTTCGGCGAACTCGTCCCCAAGAACTGGGCCATCGCCCAGCCGATGCGCGTCGCGGACCTGGTGGTCCGGCCGCAGAACGTGTTCATGTTCCTGTTCGGCTGGCTGGTCCGCTTCCTCAACAATTCGGCGAACCGCATCCTGCGCTGGCTCGGCTTCTCCCCCGAGGAGGAGCTCGCCTCCGCGCGCACCGCCGACGAGCTGCTGGCCGTCGTGTCCCGCTCCGGCGACGAGGGCACGCTGGTCGAGTCCACCGCGGAGCTGGTCGCCCGGTCCATCGAGTTCGGCGAGCACACCGCCGCCGACGTCATGACCCCGCGCCCTCGCGTCCACTTCATCGAGGAAGAGACCGTCGCCGACGCGCTGCGGATGGTGGCCGGCACCGGCCACGCCCGGTTCCCGGTGCACCGCGACAACGTCGACGACGTCATCGGCGTCGTCCACTACAACCGCCTGCTGTCGGTGCCTTTCGACGAGCGCGCCACCACCCCGGCGTCGGCCGTCGCGGTGCCGGTGCACGTCGTCTCCGAGTCGATGACCCTCGACCCGCTGATGCGCGAGCTGCGCGACATCCCCGAGCAGTTCGCCGTGGTCGTCGACGAGTACGGCGGCACCGCCGGCATCGTCACGCTGGAGGACCTGGTCGAGGAAATCGTCGGCGAGATCGACGACGAGCAGGACGAGGAGTCGCGCGACCACCATCGCGTGAACGATTCGACCATCCACATCTCCGGCCTGATGCGTCCCGACGAGCTCGGCGACATCCTCGAGCTGGACATCCCGGAGGGCGAGGAGTCCGACACCATCGGCGGCCTCATCACCGAGCACCTGGACCGCATGCCGCACGTCGGCGACACGATCCGGCTCGAGGCCATCGACCACGTCCACCGCGACGAGGACGACCTGCCCACCACCGTGGATCTGGAACTGCGCGTGATGAAGATGGCCCGCCGCCGCGTCGGCCACGTCCGTGTGGTCCTCACTCGCCGCGACGACGTCCCCGAGGGCAGCGCCAGGGCCGTCGGCAAGACCGGTGACAAGCCCGGCGACAAGACCGGCGGCAAGACCGAGAGGGAGGACGCGTAAATGGGTACGACCACCGCAATCATCGTGTTGGTGGCGATGCTCGCCCTCAACGCCTTTTTCGTGGCCTCCGAGTTCGCCATGGTGTCGGCGCGCCGCGACCAGGTCGAGCCGATGGCGCTCGCCGGTCGCCCGGGCGCGAAGTACGCGCTGCGCGGCATCGAGGACGTGTCGGTGCAGCTCGCGGCGACGCAGCTGGGCATCACCGCGTGTTCGCTGATCATCGGCGCCGTCGGTGAGCCGGCGATTGCGTCGCTCATCGAGAAGCCGTTCGTCGAGTTCGGCATGCCGGCGGGCCTGGTGCATCCGGTGGCGCTGGTCATCGCGCTGCTCATCGTGACGTTCCTGCACATGGTGCTGGGCGAGATGGTGCCGAAGAACATCGCCATCGCGAAGCCGCCGACGACCGCCGCGATCATCGCGCTGCCGCTGCACGTTTTCGTCGTGGTGATGCGCCCGTTCATCATGCTGATGAACTCCACCGCGAATTTCCTGGTCCGCGCGATGTTCAAGGCGACGCCGAAGGACGAGGTCGACTCGGCCTTCACGTCCGCGCAGGTGCAGGACTTCGTCGCCGAGTCGGGCCGCCAGGGCCTCCTCGACGACGACGAGATCGCCCTCCTGCAGGGCGCGCTCACCTTCGAGCGCCTCACCGCCGCCGACGTCACCCTCCCGCCGGATTCCCTCCGCACGGTCAGCGAGGCCGTGACCCCGGCCGAGCTGGAGTCGCTGTGCGCGGAGACGGGCTTCTCCCGGTACCCCGTGGTTACCGACGGGCAGTTCGTCGGCTACGTCCACGTCAAGGACATCGTCGATGTGCCGGTGGAGGAACGCGACCGCCCGATCAGTGCGGCGCTCATCCGTGAACCGTCGCGGGTGCGCGCCGACGAGAAGCTGCAGTCCGTGATGCGCGGCATGCAGCGCGACCAGGCGCACTTCGCGCTGGTCATCCCGGCCGACGGCGACATCGTCGACGACAACGGCGGCGTGCACCACTACGCCGGCATCATCGCCCTGGAGGACGTGCTCGAGGAGCTCGTCGGCGAGGTCCGCGAGGCCACCGCCAGGTAGCCCCGGACCCCGGGTCTCCCCCGCTTCAGCCGAACCACGAAGGGACGGCGCCCATCCCGGGCGCCGTCCCTTCATTCGTCGGCAAGCACATACCGCGCGGGTGCGGCCGGGTGAACCGGCCGGCCCGCGCCTACACGGGCGCGGCCCCCTCACCGCCGCCGCTGGATTCCTTCTCCTTGACCAACTCGTCCACGTGCGGGTCGTCCTTCTTCCTGCCCCAGAACAGCAGGCCCCAGGCCATGGATGCGACGAAGAGGACGGCCATGGATATCAGCAACGGATATGGGCCGAACTGGAAGATGATGGGCACGGATATCGCCGTGATCAGGCCGCCGCCGAAGAACGGCTCGAACACCAGCTGTTTGTAGCCGAACGCCTCGAAGGCCGGGGACTTGCCCTCCGGGTCGACGATGCGCATCAGGATGAGGCCGGTGGCCGTGACGCCCATCGACTGGCCGAAGTCACCGATGCCGCGCTCCAGCCAGAACGACGGGATGGTGCGGGGCACCATCCACAGCAGCAGGAACACGTTGAGCACGATGCCCACCAGGCACAGCAGGATGAACGACCACAGGTTGTCCGCGATGGCCTGCAGCGAAATCGTGGCCAGCGCCGCGACGATGAGCAGGTCCAGCGCCAGGCCCTGGATGCGCAGCATGATGCCCGGGTCGATGAGGTGGCCGTAGCCGATCTTGTTCAGGCCCAGCTGCAGGATGATGCCGCCGATCATGGCCAGCGGGAACAGCGGCACGTAGGCCAGCAGCTCCACGGTGTCGGCCCACAGCATCTGCTCGATCCACTGGATGCCCTCCAGCAGGATGACGCCGATGAGGATGGCCACCGCCACGAACGCCACGTGCAGCGACAGCGGCTCAATCGACGACGGGCGCGAGGTCAGGGTGCCCGCGGTGTACTGCTCGTCCTTGCGGAACAGGCCGCGCTGCTCGGCGATGGAACGGTCCTTGACCTCGGTGACGACCTCCGTGCGGCCCGTGCGGATCGCCCAGTTGATGACGCCGACGCCGATGACGATGCCGCCGACCAGGCCGACCGTCGCGATGGCCACCGCCAGGTCACCGCCCTCGGACCAGCCGAGGTCCTCGAAGACGGGGATCATGCCGGCCGCGGTGCCGTGGCCGCCCTCGAAGCCGATTTCGATGAGTGCGCCCGCCATCGGCGTCATGCCGAACAGCGGCGCCAGAACCGCCACCGCGAGCAGCAGGCCCACGACGTACTGGCCGGACGCGAACGCAACGCCGACCGCGAGCTGCGGGCCGGCGAGGTTGTACACGGACTTCGGGCCGGGCAGTTTCTGCCCGAGGAACAGGGTGGCGAACACCACCGAAATCAACAGGCCCGGCAGGGTCGACCAGACGGAGAGGATGTCCTCGCCGAAAATGCCGCCGTTCTGGAAGAATTCGCCGACGCCTCCGTCGATGAACGTGCCGAGCCGGCCGAACACCTCCGGGCCGAGCAGCAGGGCGAGGAATCCGCCCATGATCGAGGCGGGCAGAAACAGTTTCTGCGTCACCTTCATCTGTATTCGCATGACCTTGCCGATGAACAGCATCAATGCCAGCAACAACAGCGCGAGACCCACGATGTTCGGGGACATCCGCACCTCCCGTGGACGGGCGTCGGCGGGGGCCCGCTCCCGTGTGCGGCGAATCGGGTCCTCGTTGACGCGATCTTCTTTTTTGAGTCACGTTCAACTGTAGTTGTTTGAGAACCCCATGTGATTGCTCTCATTGATTCTGAGGAAACGATTCGGAAACGATTCCCGATTGCCCGTCCGTCGCACGCACGCGAAAACCCGCCGCCCCATGACGTGGGGCAGCGGGTTCTCCGGTTTAGAGGGAGTTCAGGGCGGCGACGGCGGCCTCGTACTCCGGCTCCTCGGTGATCTCGTCGACGAGCTCGGTGTAGGCGACGGTGCCGTCGGAGTCGACGACGACGACCGCGCGGGCGAGCAGGCCGGCGAGCGGGCCGTCCTGCTGGATGACGCCGTAGGACTCGCCGAAGCCGTGGCGGAAGTCGGACGCGGCCTTGGCGTTCTCGATGCCCTCGGCGCCGCAGAAGCGGTCGAGCGCGAACGGCAGGTCGCGGGAGACGTTGAGGACGGTGGTGTTCTCGAAGTCCTGGGCCAGCTCATTGAAGCGGCGCACGGAGGCGGCGCACACGCCGGTGTCGACCGACGGGAAGATGTTCAGGACGACGCGCTTGCCCACGAGGTCCGCGAGGTTGACGTCGGAAAGGTCGGTGCCGACGACCGTGAAGGCCGGGGCCTTCTCGCCGGCCTCGGGCAGGTTGCCGGACAGGTGGACGGGGTTTCCCTTGAACGCAGTGTTAGCCATGTCACCGTTCTACCCGCGAAACCGGATTCCCGCAGCCCCTCCCCTTTCGTTCGCGCTACCGTGCGCGTCCCGTTCGCGTCGCCGCTCGTCCCGTTCCGCGTCGCCGCGCATTCGGTTCCGCGCCACCGTGCGCGTGCCGACGGTGCGTGCCACCGCTTCCCGACGGGCCCCTACAGCACCCCGGCGGTGCCGGCGATGAACTCCACGACCCACACGGTGAGGGCGGCCCCGATGGCCACCGGCATCAGCGACAGGCCGCGCCACGCGAGGATCACGGCCGCGAGGATTCCGGCGACACCGGAGTACCAGACCGACGTGGCGTAGATGACGGCCGGCAGGGTCATGGCGGTCAGCACCGCGTACGGGGTGAACTCGAGGAAGGTGCGCAGGCGCTGGTTGCTCAGTTCACCGCGGACCAGCAGCAGGGGCACCGCACGAAGCGCGTACGTCACGGCGAACATGACGGCGACGGAAAGCCAGGGGTTCAGCATCGGGCGCCGCCCGTCGGCTCGTCGGCACGCAATTCCGTGGCGGATTCGTCGGCGCCCAGGCCGGTGCCCCGCGGGAACAGCCACGCGCCGGCCGCCGACGCCACCAGCGTGGCGATGATGATGCGCCAACCCGCCTGGATGCCCGACGTCGCGGGCAGCCAATAGAGCAGCGCCGACGCGACCGCGGCGATGCCCGCCACCACCGCGACCGGGCGCGAGCGGCGCAGCGCGGGCACCACCGTGGCGGTGAACATGGCGTAGAGCAGGACGCCCATCGGAACGGTCAGCGACTCCGGGAGCACCTCGCCCGCCACCGCGCCGACGACGGTGCCCGAGGTCCAGCCGACGATGGGCAGGAGCATCAGGCCCGCGGCGTAAATCCAGCGGACCGTGCGGTGGCCCAGCTCGACGGCGAAGATTTCGTCGGTGATGCCCCACGCGGTGACGAGGCGGCCCAGCGTCGAGGTGCCCGGTTCCAGCCGCTGCGACAGCGACATGCTCATGAGCAGATACCGCAGGTTGACCAGCAGCGTCGTCAGCGCCAGCTCCAGCATCGTGCCGCCCGCGATGACGGCGACGCCCGCGAACTGGCCCGACGACGACAAATTGGTGGCGGACATGAGGGCCAGGCCGAGGGTCGGGAAACCGACCGCGGCCGCCGCCAACCCGAAGGCGATGGACACCGTGAAATAGCCCAACGCGATGGGCACGCCGTCGCGCAGACCCGACGCGAACCCCGCTTCACCGCTGCCCCGCCGATTTTCCTTGGTCACGCGGGCCAGGATAGCCAGCCGAGTATCATCGGCCACGACGACCCCGCCCGACGCGGGCCCGGGGCCGGCCACCGCCAACCCGACCACGAGGAGCACCACATGTCGCTGACCACCGCCATCGTCCAGATCGACGTCGAGGCCGACCGCATCCCCGAAGCCGCCGAGGCGATCGTCAACATCGACGGCGTCACCGAGGTGTACTCCATCACCGGCGACTGGGATCTGCTGGTGATGGTGCGGGTCACCGACCACGAGCAGCTCGCGGAAATCATCCCGAACCAGATTTCCAAGGTCGACGGCGTCGTCCGCACGGAAACCCAGCTGGCCTTCCGCGCGTACTCCCGCCACGACCTCGAGGCCGCGTTCTCCCTCGGCCTGGACTAGGCGCGGGAGAAGTACCCGGGGGCCGACTATTCCTCGTCGTCGACCGGCTCGGACTCGAACTGGGCCGAGTCCTCTTCCGGGGCGATGCCTTGACTGATGTCACGCTGAACCGCCTTATCGAGGGTGCGCTCGATAAGACCACAAAGCGCGTTTCGACGTGCCCGGAAGAAGCGTTCAAAATCATCAGCTCGCAACGTGTCGGGATCGATGAAGTGACCGGCCAAAATGCCGTCGAGCTTCTCCGGTTCAATTTCGGCCCTGGCCTCAATTTTTGCCAAATACTCCGACGGCGCGGCACCACCGATGACGCGGTTGGTGTGGGCACTGATCATCGTCTTGTTGACGATGCTTTCCCGGTGCTCGATATCGATGCCATTCGCATCGCACCAGCGCTTCGGGAAAATATGGTGGATGTCGACCTCGAGGTCCTTGTACTGGAAAGCCCCCAAGACCTTGTCTTCCATCCAGTCGCTTGAATTGTCGGTCATGGCCAGGGCCGCCAAGCCCTTGTAGGCGGCGGAGTTGCGCGTCCGCATCGAGTGCAAACGGGATTCCACGAAATTGGCATCAAGCACGGTCTTCGGGGTCGGTTCCTCAGGATCCCTGACCCACGCGGGAACTTGCTCCAAGTCCCGGACGAACCGGGTATCGGTAGCGGATCCATACAACTCACCCAGCACACCGGCCCAGTACCACCGGATAAGGCGAGCACTGGACGAATGCAAATCCGTGCCCTTACCTAGAATGACCCGGATGACCGCCAACGGGATGAGCTGGTTCATGTACGGGATATCGTACGACCTGAAAATGTGGCGATCAGCCAGGAAACTGACAACCCAAACGAACGCGTCACGAAGCGGATCCCGCCACTTGAGGTAATCGTTCAGCTCGAGCTTCAGAATGTCTTCACGCTTAGCCGAAACCGCCGGCGGTCGACCCGAGCTACTCTGCTGATTCTTTTCAAGCGTGGATAGCATTGTGACGGCCTGCAGGAAGTCGGTATTGCCGACTCGAGACAACACCTCGAAGTCCTTCCAGGACGCGCGGATCTCCTGCCAGTCGTCGTTCAGTCGAAAATCTTCACCGGTTCGAGCGTAGTACTCGCCGTCGCCAGCGAACACGGACGTGAGAAGTTCGAAGACGTTGAGAGGTAGACCGCCGATATTAACCTTCTCGAAGACCGTGGCCACGGCGAACTTATCGGTGTCAGAGTCCAGTTCGATCGCGGGGATTTGATATCGGCGGGCTGGTTCAACGACTCCCCCGTAGAACTCTCTGGCGTAAGGAATCTCCCAGTCCGTGCGGCCAAAAATCCAGCTGATAGCGTCGTCGCTGAACAGGAGTCCGAGCGGGAAGTATCCTTCGCTTTGCTGCTTTTCGCGACTACTCAAGTCGAGAACGATGTCGCGGTTGAAGTTGGTTCGCACAACGCCATCGGCGGGCACGGAGATGACGGCTTCTTCCATTCGCGATGGATCCTCGACGGCAATCCCCATGTTTACGAAGTAGCGCCGCGTCATCAGCTTTCCTCGGTGGTCTTTCGTGTCGACCACGCCGTCCCCGGTCAGCGCCTGAGTCAGGGAAGTCAACCGTTGCTGCCCATCCAATAGCAGCTTCTTGGGTTCCGCGTCGGCGGGGACAGCGGTGCCTTCGATCGGCCGTGGTTTGAAGCGAACCAACGCATTTCCGGTTTCCAGCAACATGACGACACCCATCGGATGTCCTCGAAGCACCGTAATCAAGATTTGTCGGATGCGTTCGTCATCCCACTTGTACCCACGCTGGAAGTCCGGGAGCTGAATGGTCCCATCGTTCGTCTGTTCCAGGTACTTCCTCAGCTCGTACATCGGGGTCTGAAAACCCATCGGTACTCCTCTTCAGTGATCGACCGGTCACCTCCAAGCTACCAACGACTTCATGAACAAAATGGTCTATTTTCGAAGGCAAAAAGGGCGGAACCCGGTCAGCGCAATTACTGACCGGGTTCCACCTGAACCAGAAGAACCCCGCCCCTACTCCTTCGCCATCGCGCGGCCGGCGCGCATGCCGCTGAAGATGCAGCCGCCGAGGAACGTCCCTTCAAGCGCGTTGTTGCCGTGCATGCCGCCTCCGCCGAAGCCGGAGGCCTCGCCCGCGGCGTAGAGGCCGTCGATGGGGTCGCCGCCGGAGCGCAGGACGCGGCCGTCGAGGTCGGTTTCGATGCCGCCGAGGGTCTTGCGGGTCAGCATCCGCAGGCGCACCGCAATCAGCGGGCCGGCCTTCGGGTCGAGAATCGGCGCCGGGGGCACGGTGCGAATCAGCTTGTCGCCCAGGAACTTCCGCGCCGTGTGCACGTAGTTGACCTGGTAGTCCTTCGAGAAGGCGTTGCGGGTTT
>DUOR01000046.1 GCA_012838715.1 Actinomycetales bacterium | reverse complement strand
GGAGCCGTCGCCGTCGGCAAGCGATGCGGCGTCGGCGGCACCCACGGCCGGCTGGGGCAGCCCCGCCGCGGCGAGCACCTCGTCGGCCTTCGGCCCGGCGACGGAGAGGATGGCCAGCCCCGCGTCGTCGATGGCGACGTCGGAACGGAAAATCATCATGGTCAGGTAGCGGTTCAGCGACTCCGCCCCGACCGCCGAGACATCGAGCAGCACGTCGGATTCGCGCACGGTCACGCCCATGTGGTGCAGCACGCGGCCCTGCGGATCGAGGTCGAGCGCCTCCGTGGCGAGCCCCGGGGCGGCGTCGTCGAGCTTCTGCGACAGCAGGGTGTTCAGGTATTCCAGCCGGTCCGGGCCGGACACGCGCAGCACGTGGCGCATGGAACGGTCGATGACGCCGGCGCCTTCCAGCATCGCGCGCTGCTCCACGAGCGGCCCGCCGTAATGCCAGGCAACGCCCGCGCGACCGCCGGGATCCCCTTCGGGAACGGCCACCGCCCCCTGAACATGCGGGACGATCGGACTGAAAGTATCGAAGGTCACGCGGCCATCGTAACGCGGGACGCGGGGAATAAGCTATGGGGCATGACCGCTCCCGAGCCCAACCTCGTCCTCGTCGACGTCCTGTCCGGCCCCGCCCCGAGGGCCGCCGGCACCGCCGAACCCTTCCTGTACCCCGATGATCTGGGGGCCGTCCGCGGCGACGGCGTCTTCGAGACGCTGCTCGTCCGCGACGGCCACCTGTGCAACACCCGCCGCCACGAGGACCGCTTCCTGTCCTCCGCCCGGATGCTGCAGCTCCCCGCCCCCGACCTGGAGGTTTGGCGGGAGGCGGCGCGCATCGCCCTCGATGAGTGGGCGGGCCGCGAGGGCTCGTCCGGCGACGCGTCGATGCGGTGGGTGTACTCCCGCGGCCGCGAATCCACGGGCCTGCCCACCGGCTACATCATGGTGTCGCCGGCGGCGGGGATCGGCGACGTCCGCGAGCGCGGCGTCCGCGTCATGCTCGCCGAGCGCGGCTTCACCCTCGACCACGGGAACCGGGCCCCCTGGGCGCTCATCGGCGCCAAGACCCTGTCGTACGCCGCCAACATGGCGGCCCTCCGCTACGCCAAGGAAAACGACTTCGACGACGTCATCTTCGTCTCCGCCGAGGGCAACCTCCTCGAGGGGCCGACGTCGACGCTGGTCCTCGTCCGCGGCCGCGAACTGGTCACCCCCAACCCCGGCGAGGGCGTGCTCGCAGGCACCACCCAGGCCGCACTGTTCGACCTCGCGGCGCAGCGCGGCTGGACCTGCACCACCGCGCAGCTCACCCCCCGAGAGCTTTACGACGCCGACGCCGTCTGGCTCGTCTCCTCGGTCCGCATCGCGGTCCGGGTGCACAGCGTCGACGGCACCGAACTCAGCGCGCCCGGCGCCGACGCCGAACGCGAATTCCGCGACCTGTGCGAGGAAGCGCTCGGCGCGGAGTAGCCGCCGGTTCCCGCGGGGCGCCTAGCCCGCGTAGCGCTTGAGCTGCGCGGACATGCGCGGCACGAAGTCCTCGCCGCGCAGGCGCTCGTCGACCCAGCCCAGATCGTTGTTCGGCATCAGGCCGTACAGGCGCTTGCCCGGGCCCAGCGACGCCGGGCCGGTGGCGGTGACCATCGTCGACGCCGCCTGGACCTCCCAGGCGCGCTCGGTGACCGGCTTGCCGTAGTAAATCTCCACCACGCCGGTGGAGTGGGTGCACAGGAACTCGATTTCATCGTCGTCGTTGATGCGCCAGAAACCCGTCTCCCGCAGGTCCGGGCCGACGACGTTGCCGTCGTCGTCCAGCTTCCAGAACCGCGACTCGTAACCCAGGTAGTTCTCGCCGTCGTGGCTGAAGATGATCTGCTGCCCGAAGCGGTACTGGCCGTCGACGACGGTGTCGGCCTGGCCCTCGCCGCGCCAGACCCCGACCAGCGGCAGCAGGGCCAGCAGGCCGTCGTGCAGGTTCGGGCCCTCACGGAGGTTGGCGGTGTTCTCCGGGATCGGCAGATCGGGGAGATCGACGATGTTGCGCTTCGCCGTCGACTCCGACTGGCGGGCGGCCCGGTTCACGGCGTCGTTGCCGTCCAGCCGCTCGGTCATGCGCTCGCCCGACACGGGGGCATTTTCGTTCATGTCGCTCATGATCCCGACTTTACTGATCGGGCGCGGCCGTCCAGCCGCGGATCGCTGCGGGGAAATTCGCCCCCGGCGAATCAGCCTTCGTCGGCGCGGCCGGCGTCCCCGCCGAACTCGGGATCCTGGGTGGCCACGGGCAGGAAATCCTCCGGGGACACGATCGGGTACATCTCGTCGCCGACGATGAACACCGAACCACCTGACACGTAAATCTGCGTGGGCACCTGCCGCAGCGGCAGGTCCCGGAACGGCAGCTCCAGGTCGAAGGCGTCGAGGATTTCGTCCGCCACCTCGTCGGAAAGCTCCTCCCCGGCGACCACCTCGGTCGAGTCGGGGCCCGTCGGACCGGTGATGACGTGATCGGGGATGAAGTAGGCGTCGCCGTTCTCGATGCGCAGCTTCACCATCACGGCGGCCTGCCCGGACCAGCCCGGGGGAGTGGCCTCGAAAATGGCCTCGGTTTCCCAGCCGCCCGCGGGGGAGATGTCCTCGTAGTTCTGGATGGCCAGGTCGGTCACGTCGAGCTGGCGGCCCAGGGCCAGCCCGTCGAGCTGCAGGCGGGTGAAGTACTGCTCCGCCGGGGCCTCGCCGAAATCACCGGACCAGACCGACGACGACGGGATCTCCACGTTCACCGCGCTGGACTCCACCGACACCAGCCCGAACCCCGGAACCTCCAGGTCCCGCGCGCGGACGGTGATGGAACTCCACTGCCCCGTGAAGAACGACGACGTGTAGGCCATGCCGCCCAGGCTGACGTACGGATCGGCCGGCAGGTTCGCCTCGCGGCGGATGGAATCGGCCAACTGCCGTTCTGCGTTCACCGCGACGCCCGCGTCGGCGATGCCGACGACGAGCACCAGACCGCACACGGCGGCGACGGTACGGCGGACGAACGGGGAAATGCTCACCCCTTATTCCTACCGCATGGCCCCACCGGCGCAGATACCGGCGCAGATACCGGCGGAGCGGCCGGTGGGGAGGCGGGCCGGGAGGTCGGGTCGGGGGTCGGGCCGGGGGTCGGGTCGGGAGCTGCGGGCGGTCGGCCGGGAGGTCGTCGCGGGGCCCGCGGGTGAACTCCAATAAGCTGGGGGCACCAGGTGAGTGCGGCGCCGGGGAACGAAACGGGCGGCGCCGGGGAACGGAGCGTGCAGGGTGCGGTTGGCCATCGTCGGGGACGACCCCCAGGTTCGGGCGCTGTTGCCCCAACTCGTGCTGCTGCGCCACGACGTGCTGAGGCTGCCGGCGACGTCGGCGTCCGCGGCGCTGCTGGAGGACATCACCATCGCCATCGTCGACGCGACGGGGGCGGATCTGCTCACGGCGCGCGAACTGTGCCGCCACATCGCCGGGGTGAACCCGGATCTGCCGGTGGCCGCGCTGGTCACCGACGCGTCGCTGCCGGCCATCGACGGTTCCTGGGCCATCGACGATTTCCTCATGGCGGGCGCGCCCGCCGACGAGATCGAGGCCCGCTTCCGGCTGCTGCTCACCCGTGACCCGGTCCCCGTCACCGACGCGACCGAGGCCGCAGTCCTCGAACTCGGCGACCTCGTCGTCGACGAGCACACCTACACCGCCCGGCTCGCCGACGCGCACCTCGACCTGACGTACAAGGAGTACGAGCTGCTGCGTTTCCTGGTGCGCCACGTCGAGCACGTGCACACCCGCGAGCAGCTGCTCGACGAGGTGTGGGGCGCCGACTACCGCGGCGGCACCCGCACCGTGGACGTCCATGTCCGCCGGTTGCGCATGAAGCTCGGCGATTACGGCCGCATCATCGTGACCGTGCGTAACGTCGGCTACAAGGCGATTCACCCGCGGCCCGTGGGCGGTTCCGGCGACACCACCGGAACCGGAGCCGGCACCGGCACCGCGCCCGGCGGGAACCGCCACGCCCACGACACCGCCATCGACGACGAGGAGAAGCAATGACGGACACCCCCGCCACCCACCGTGTCACCGAGGGGCGGCCCGATCCGGTTGCGGCGCTGCGCCTGCTCGCGGACGCCGAGTCCGCCGACGGCGTGGAGGCGTTCGGCGAGGCCTTCGTCCGCGGGCTGACCGACGCCGACGCCGGGCACCGCCATTTCCACGTGCCCGCCGCCGACGGCTCCGGGGAGCTCCTCGGCATCGCCGGGGTCGCCCCCGACGCCATCGAGCTCGCGGTGGCCCCGGGCGCCCGCCGCCGCGGCGTGGGCGCCGCGCTGCTCCGGGCCGTCG
>DUOR01000045.1 GCA_012838715.1 Actinomycetales bacterium | reverse complement strand
GCCGACGCGGTCATGCTCTCCGGCGAGACCTCCGTCGGCAAGTACCCGGAGACCACCGTGCGCACCATGGCCCGCATCGTGCAGGCCGCCGAGCGCGACGGCGAGGTGCCGGCGCTGACCCACGTGCCCCGCACCAAGCGCGGCGTCATCTCCTACGCCGCCCGCGACATCGGCGAGCGACTCAACGCCCGCGCGCTGGTCGCCTTCACCTCCTCCGGCGATACCGCCCGCCGCGTCGCCCGCCTGCACTCGCGGCTGCCGCTGCTGGTGTTCACCCCGAACCCGCACGTCCGCTCGCAGCTGGCGCTGACCTGGGGCGCGGAAACGTTCCTCACCCGCGACGTGCGCACCACCGACGAAATGATGACCGCCGTCGACGAGTCGCTGCTGACCATGCGCGAGTACCGCCGCGGCGACATGATGGTCGTCGTCGCCGGTTCGCCCCCGGGCAACGAGGGCAACACCAACCTCGTCCACGTGCACATGCTCGGCGAGGACGTCAGCGCGGAGGCGTAACCGCTCCCGGCCGACCGGCGACATCCGCCGTCCGGCGGCGGGGGTGTGACCCACCCCCGCGGCCGCACATCAGCCATGGCCCGCCATACCCCGATCCGTGAGGTGTGGCGGGCTTTTCGCACGTCGGATACTTTTCGGGGTATGAAGGCAACCGGCACCGTCGACGTCTCCTACAACATCCCCTCCGCGCTGGAACCCCTGGTGCGGCTCGCGATGAACCTCCGGTGGTCGTGGCACCGGCCGACCCGCGAGTTGTTCGAAACGGTCGACCCGGAACTCTGGGCCGACATCCGCAACCCGATGGAGATGCTGCGGCGATGCCCGCACTCCCGGCTGGCGGAGCTCGCCGCCGACGAGGAATTCCTCGGCCGCGTCCACGAGCAGGCGACGGGCCTGGCCGCGTACCTCTCCGGCGGCCTGTGGTTCCAGGAGACCCACGCCAAGTACCAGGAGCGCGACGCCGGCAAGTACGGCGCCACCAACCGCACCCCGACGGATCCCATCGCCGCGTACTTCTCCATGGAGTTCGGCATCGACCCGACGCTGCCGATCTACTCCGGCGGCCTGGGCGTGCTGGCCGGCGACCACCTGAAGTCCGCGTCCGACCTGGGCGTGCCGCTCATCGGCGTCGGCCTGCTGTACACCTACGGATACTTCACCCAGTCCCTGTCCGCCGACGGCTGGCAGGAGGAGGAGTACATCGCGCACTCGCCGAAGTCGCTGCCGGTGGAGAAGGTCCGCGACGAGAACGGTGAGCAGATCGTCGTCGAGGTCGCGTTCCCGGAGAACCGCACCGTCGCGGTGGCGCTGTGGGTGGCGCAGGTCGGCCGGGTGCCGCTGCTGCTGCTCGACACGAACATCGACCGCAACCCGAAGGATCTGCGCGACATCACCGACCGCCTCTACGGCGGCGACGACGAGCACCGCATCCGGCAGGAGATCATCCTCGGCGTCGGCGGCGTCCGCGCCGTCAACGAGTTCTGCGACTCGCTGGCGCTGATGCGGCCGCGGGTGGCGCACCTCAACGAGGGCCACGCCGGGTTCCTGGGCCTGGAGCGCATCCGCGAACGCATGTCGCAGGGCCTCAGCTACGAGGAGGCGCTGCACGTCGTCCGCTCCGGCAACGTCTTCACCACGCACACGCCGGTGGCCGCGGGCATCGACCGCTTCGACATGGCCATGGTCCGCCGCTACGTCGACGACCTCGGCGACGGCACCTCCCGCCTCTGCCCGGGCGTCCCGGTCGACCGCGCGCTGGAACTCGGCGCCGATGACGACCCGGGCCGGTTCAACATGGCCCACATGGGGCTGCGGCTGTCGCAGCGCGCCAATGGCGTCGCCAAGCTGCACGGTTCGGTGTCGCGCGAGATGTTCCGCTCGCTCTACCCCGGGTACGACGCGTGGGAGGTGCCCATCGGGTCCGTCACCAACGGCGTGCACTTGCCGACGTGGGTGCACCGGCGCTGGGCCCCGATCATCGACTCCGTGTGCGGCGGCGACGTCGCCACGGCCGACACCTGGGACGACGGCGACTCGGTGTGCGACGAATTCCTGTGGAACGCCCGCAACGACATGCGCGCCGACCTGGTGCGCGTCGCCCGCCGCAGCGTCCACGACGCCTGGATCCACCGCGGCCACGACGAAACGCAGCTCGCCTGGACCAACCGCGTGCTCGACCCGGACGCGCTGACCGTCGGCTTCGCCCGCCGCGTGTCCACCTACAAGCGCCTGACCCTCATGCTGAAGGACCCGGAGCGCCTGCGCCGCATCCTGCTCGACCCCGAACGGCCCGTGCAGTTCGTCATCGCCGGCAAGGCCCACCCGCGCGACATGGGCGGCAAGCAGCTGATGCAGGAGATCATCCGCTTCGCCGACGACGCCGGCGTCCGCGACCGCTTCGTGTTCCTGCCCGACTACGACATCAATCTGGCCCGCCACCTCGTGTCCGGCGCCGACGTGTGGCTGAACAACCCGGTCCGCCCGCTGGAGGCGTCCGGCACCTCCGGCATGAAGGCCGTGATGAACGGCGGGCTCACCCTGTCCATCTCGGACGGCTGGTGGGACGAAATGCCGCAGGACGGCACCGGCTGGACCATCCCCACCGTCGAGACCGGCGACTACGCCTTCCGCGACCAGCTCGAGTCCGAGGCCATGTACGACCTGCTGGAGCACGAGATCGTGCCCCTGTTCCACGACCGCGGCGCCGACGGCGTGCCGCGGCGCTGGCTCGACGCCGTGCGCACCTCGCTGACCACCCTGGCCCCGAAGGTCACGTCGACCCGCATGGTCCGCGACTACGTCGAGGGCTACTACCGCCCCGCCGACGGCGCCTACCGCCTCATCTCCTCCGACGAGGACGCCGCCCGCCAGTACGTCAACTGGAAGACCTTCGTCCGCCAGGGCTGGCCGAACATCCGCCTCACCGAAACCACCTGCGCCAACGCGCCCGTCGGCGAGAAGGCCCGCATCTTCGCCGGCCACGACATGCAGATTTGCGTGGACGTCGAGCTGGGCACCCTCACCGACGATGCCGTGCGGGTGCAGGCGGTGGTCGGCGAGACGCGTGCCGACGGCGAGATCGGCGACCCGGAAATCCACGACATGGCGCACGTGGGGGAGGGCCGCTACTCCGTGTCCATCCCGACCGACCGGCCGGGGACGTTCGCGTACACGGTCCGCGTGGTGCCGGATCACCTGCTCCTGTCCCATCCGGCGCAGACGGGCCTGGTCACGTACCTGTAGGCGGGCGGCGCCGCCCGCAAACAGGTGCAAGTTATGCACCTTTGGTTGAGGGGCATCTTTTTTCATGATGTTCTGGAGGAAGAATCGATAAGTCGAATCAACCTCCTGAGGTGGTACCCATGTCCCAGCCCGTCAACGACACCGACCGCGAGTCGGGGCCACCGGGGGACATCACCGCCGGCAGGCGCTTCAAGTTCCGCACCGACCCGCCGGTGTTCTGGCCGTCCGTGGCCATCGTCCTCGCCTTCGTCATTTGGACGCTCGTCAGCGTTTCCACGGTGACGTCGACGTTCTCCACCGCCGCCGACTGGCTGAAGGAGAACCTCGGCTGGTTCTACATCCTCGGCGTCACCACCTTCCTGGTGTTCCTCGTGTGGATCGCCATCTCCCGTTACGGGCGGATCCGCCTCGGCGGTGACGACGAACGGCCGGAACACTCGACCCCCGCCTGGTTCGCCATGCTGTTCGCGGCGGGCATCGGCACGATCCTCATGTTCTGGGGCGTCGCCGAACCGCTGAACCACTTCGCCAACCCGCCGATGGCCAACGTCGACCCGCAGTCCACCGAGGCCGCGACGCAGGCGATGAGCTTCACCTTCTACCACTTCGGCCTGCACACCTGGACCATCTTCGCGCTGCCGGGCCTGGCGTTCGCCTACTTCATCTACAAGCGGAAGCTGCCCGCGCGCGTGTCGTCGATCCTGGCGCCGCTGCTGGGCACCCGCATCTACGGCCCGCTGGGCCGCATCGTCGACGTCATCGCCATCGTCGGCACCGTCTTCGGCGTCGCCGTGTCCATCGGCCTGGGCACGATGCAGATCAGCGCCGGCCTGAACCGCCTCTACGGCATCGACGAATCGGTCGCCGTGCAGGTCCTGCTGATCGCCATCGTGTCCCTGGTCGCCTGCGTGTCCGTGGCCCTCGGCCTGGACAAGGGCATCAAGCGCCTGTCGAACGCCAACATCGTCGCCGCGATCGCGCTGCTCATCTTCGTGCTGATTGCAGGCCCGACCCTGTACCTGCTGCGCGGCACGATCGAGGCCGTCGGCGCGTACATCGTCGAACTGCCCCGCCTGGCGCTGTGGAACGACGCCTTCGAGGAGAACCCGGGCTGGCAGGGCGGCTGGACCGTCTTCTACTGGGCGTGGACCATCACGTGGGCGCCGTTCGTCGGCATCTTCATCGCCCGCATCTCCCGCGGCCGCACCATCCGTGAATTCGTCGGCGGCGTCCTCGCGCTGCCGGTCGGCTTCTCGCTCATCTGGTTCGGCATCTTCGGCATGGCCTCCTTCCGCGTCGAGCAGCAGACGGGCAGCCTCGTCGACGTGGTCGTCGACCAGGGCGACGTGCCGGGCGCCCTGTTCGAGTTCCTCTCGAACTTCCCGTGGGCCGGCTTCATGTCGCTGTTCTCCGTGCTGATCGTCGTGGTCTTCTTCACCACCTCCGTCGACTCCTCGTCGATGGTGCTGGACATGATGGCCAACGGCGACGAGCGCCACTCCACCCCGGTGCAGCGCGTCCTGTGGGTCGTGCTCATCGGCATGGTCGCCGCGGTGCTGCTCGTCGGCGCGGGCGAAACCGGGCTGGTCGCGCTGCAGGACACGATCACCGTCGTCGGCCTGCCGTTCTTCATCCTCGGGTTCATCATGATGGCCTCGCTGATCAAGGGCATCAGGGACGACGCCGCCGCCCGGCCGGAACCGAGGACCCGCCAGTGGTCCCCGGCGTTCACGCCGGAATCGCTGGAGGCGCAGGAATCCACCCCGGCGCCCGGCTACAGCCAGGACGGCCAGCCGGTGCCGTCGCCCATCATCGACGAGGACGGCAGCCTCATCATCCCCACCGGCGCCGTCTTCGAGGGCGACGTCACCGTCCGCGGCGAAATCAACCGGGAGCCCGAAACCGGCGACTCCACCGCCGAGGTCATGGCGGACGCCACCGAGACGGACACCCCGGACGACACCACCGACGCCGCCACCGCGACCGACACCGACGGGGCCCGGCAAAAGGGCCTGTGACGCGGAATACGATCGGGGACACCAGCACCGGCGTCGCGTCGGTAAGCGCCCCCGAGGGCTGATATGGTGCCCGGAACAACGCCGGTCCCCTCACCGGGGCCGGCGTTTTCCGTGTGACCGCCGGCAGAAGGGGACGTTGCGTGACCAGCTTGTTCGAACCGTACCGATTCGGCAGGGCCGCAACCGTTCTGGCCAACCGGGCGGTCATGGCGCCGATGACCCGGGTGCGATCGACGAGCCAGGTGGCCGACGAACTGCAGGCCGAGTACTACGCGCAGCGCGCGTCGGCGGGCCTGATCATCGGGGAGGGCACCTACGTGTCGCCGGCCGGCCGCGGCTTCGCGGCGGTCCCGGGCATCTGGAAGGACGCCCAGGTCGACGGTTGGCGCCAGGTCACCGACGCCGTGCACGGGGCCGGCGGGCGCATCATCGCGCAGCTGTGGCACTGCGGCCGGGTGTCGCACACCGCGCTGCAGCCGTCGAACGCCGCGCCGGTCAGCTCGACCTCGACCCGCGCCGAACGGGCCAAGTGCTACATCTTCGACTCCCGCGGCGAGGCCCGGTTCACCGAACCCGGCGAACCCGTCGGCCTGGACGCCGAGGGCATCGCGGAGACCATCGCCGACTTCGGCCGCGCCGCCGCCAACGCCGTGGCCGCCGGCTTCGACGGCGTGGAAATCCACGGCGCCAACGGCTACCTCATCGAGCAGTTCATCAACCCGCTGGTCAACGACCGCACCGACGAATGGGGCGCGGCCACCGTCGCCGACCGCCTGAAGTTCCCCCTCGCCGTCACCGACGCCGTCCTCGAGGCGGTGCGGGCCGCGGAACCGGAGAGCTTCGCCGTCGGCATGCGCATGTCGCCCTACGGCACCGTCAACGGCATGCCACTGTACGACGACATCGAGACCACCTACGTCACCCTCGGCCGCGAGCTCGGGGAGCGGGGCCTCGACTTCGTCCACGTCGCCGACCAGTCGTCGACCACCACGCACCCGACGCCGCCGGTCCCGGAGGTGTTCCTGCGGCACCTGCGCGAGGAATTCGTCGGCGACGTCATCTTCACCGGCGGCCAGGACGCCGAATCGGCGCAGGCGCTGCTGGACACCGGTCTGGTGGACCTCGTCGGGTTCGGGCGGCCGTTCATCGCCAACCCGGACCTGGTGCGCCGCATGCGCGAGGGGCTGCCGCTGGCCGAGGCCCGCGAGGACCTCATCTACGCGCAGGGCGAGGCCGGGTACCTCGACTACCCGGAGTACCGGGCCTAAGCGGGGTACCGCGGGAAAACGTGTTCGCCGAGTTCGTCGAGGACCTCGGGCACGGGACGGCGCGAGGAACGCAGCCCGACGATGACGTGATCCACGCCCAGTTCCGCCACCCGCTCCAGGTAGCGCAGCAAGAAGGTGCGGCCCGCGCGGAACCCGTAGCGCAGGGGCTTCGCCCCGGCATCGGGGTCGGCGAGCAGGTCGAGGGTCAGCGTCGTGATGTACGGCTTGACCACGTCGCGGCCCGAGCCGTCGGTGCCGCAGAGCCGGGCGACGTCGTCCCGCCAGCCCCGGACCAGCTTTTCCGTGGTCTTCAGGTCCTGGCCGTAGTACATCCAGCCGTCGGCATGCTCGGCGATCCAGTCGGGGGTCTGCCCGCAGTGGCCGGTGACGAACATGGGGACGGGGCCGCCGCCGACGGGCTTGGGCAGCATCTCGGTGCCCATGTCCACGCCGCCCCAGCGGTTGGCGGTGGTCCGCGGAGTGCCGGGGCGCCACAGGGCGCGGATGTAGTCGACGGCGTCGCGGAAGGATTCCGCGCGCTCGCTGCGGCGCTGTTTGAAGGCGGGGAACTCCTCGGGGCGGTCGCCGGTGGCCACGCCCAGGGCGACGCGCCCGCCCGAGAGCTGATCCACGCTCGCCGCCTGCTTGGCGACGTGGATGGGGTGCCGCAGCGTCAGCACCGTCGACGCGGTGGCCAGTCCGATCCGCTCGGTCCGCCCGGCGAGGTACGCCATGTGGGTGAAGGGGTCGAGGATCTGGCCGGCGTCGCGGAACTCGTCGACGAGCAGCGGGACGTCGCGGAACCACAGGGCCGTCGCGCCGGCGTCCTCGGCGTGGCGGGCGGTGGCGGCGGTGTCGCGCAGCAGCGCCCCCAGATCCGGCACCGGGCCGCGCCCGCCGGTCAACGGCTCGGCGAGGCCCAGGG
>DUOR01000044.1 GCA_012838715.1 Actinomycetales bacterium | reverse complement strand
GTGATTCGGGGGCCGGGCCGTCGCCGTTGCTCCTGGCTGCCTCAGCCGCGGAGGATCTTCTCCATCTTCTTCCCCTTGGCCAGCTCGTCGACGAGCTTGTCCATCCAGCGGATCCGCTGCATCAGCGGATCCTCCACCTCCTCGACGCGGACACCGCACACGACGCCGGTGATCAGGTCGACGTTCGGGTTCAAGCCGGGCGCCGCATCGAAGAAACCCTCCAGGTCGACGCCAGATTCGATGGCGTCGTCCAGGCCGGCGTCGTCATGCCCGGTCAGCCACCGCAGCACCTCCCGCAGCTCGGCGACGGTGCGGCCCTTGCGCTCCACCTTCGCCACGTACAGCGGGTAGATGTCCGCGAAGGGCGTGCGGAAAATCCCGTGCCCCGCCACGGCTACTGCGGGGTCCCGGACTCGACGCCGAACATGGCGATGGTGAACGTCGACGTCATCCACGCCAGCGTCCACGGCATGAGCACCCAGCACATGGCCAGCCACGGGCGCCAATTGCCGAAGTTCTTCCACCGCACGTACGTCATCCAGAAGCCCCACAGGGCGCCGAACAGGCTGACCGCGCCCGGAATCAGCGGGAACGCCAGCTCGAACGCGCGGGAACAGATGAACGTCGACGTGCCCGCATCACAGTTGGGGCCGCCGACGATCATGCCGATGATGGCGATGACCAGGGCGGACAGCAACGTCGCCGCAATCACGCCGACGGCGTACGTCACCGCCGGCCGCCAGGAGTACTCCTTCTTCTGCAGCCGGTCGAGCGGGTCCTCGTCGTCGTAATCATGGGGGTTGTCACCGTGTTCACGCATGCCCCAACCCTACGCTGACCCGCGGAACACGCTAACGGCGGTGGTCGGGGCCCGATTGCGCCCGATCTACGCCGGCGTGATGAGCGTCGGCGCCGGGCAGTGCCGCACGATCTGGTTCGTCGACGAGCCGATGAACACGCGGCCGAACGGGCCGAGGGTGGAGGAACCGAGGACCAGCAGGTCCCCCTTCTTCCACTTGATGGCGCCCAGCGCGTCCTCCCAGCCGTGGCCGCTGCCGACCTCCGCCTCGATCTTCAGGTCCGGGTAGCGCGTGTGGGCGCGATCGAGGCCGCGGTCCAGCAGCGCCAGCGCCTGCTCGCGCCACTCGATCATCAGATCCTCGGAGGAACCGAAGCCGTCCTCCGTCGGGTACATCGTCGCGCCCTTCGGGGTGAAGGCCAGCATCCGCAGCGGGACCTCCCAGCGCTTGGCCAGGTCGGCGGCCCGCTTCAGCGCGGTATGCGACTGGGCCGTGTCGATGTAGGACACGTTCACCCTGGTCACGCCGTTCTTCGACAGGCGGCGGCCGCGCGGCGACAGGCCCAGCGCAATCGGCGAGTAGTGCAGCAGCGCGTCGGCGGTCGAACCCGCCCGGAAGCGCCCGGCCGGCGAATGCAGCTGGGTGCCCAGCAGCAGCATGTCGGCGCCGAACTCCCCCGCCGCATGCGTCAGCGCCGTCGCCTCCGACGAGGATTCGATGGTGACCACGGGCTCATCGTCGACCATGGCCTTCGGCACGCCCGCCGCCTTCAGCGCGGCCTTCGCGGACTGCTCCGCCCTGCGCGCCTCGCGGGCGACCCAGGAATCATTGTCGGAGAGCCGCGCCAGCGAGGTCAGCGGCCACCCGCGCGACAGCACGGTGACCACGCGGATGCGCACCTCGCAGGTCCTGGCCAGCCATGCGGCGTAATTGATCGCCTCGGTCCCGGTTTTGCCCGGGCGCCATGCGACCATGACGCGAAGAGGGCTGTACGGCATGCGGACCTCCTGGTTGCGGATGCCGGGCACCGTCGCCGAAGTCGGCAGGTCACCCCGCTGGTTCTCCCCCACAGCCTACTTCGGCGCAGTCGTCAGCTTTCCGACGGGCCGCTGTGCGCCCCGTACGTCTCCAGGATCCGCTTGAGGATCGGAACCAGGCGAGCGCCCACTTCCAGTTCGTCCTCATTCAATTCACGGAACATGGCCGCCATCTGCTGGTCGCGCTCGTCCGACACGCGGCGCAGCTCGCTGAGCCCCTTGTCCGTCAGTTCGACGCGGACGCCGCGGCGATCCTTGGTGTCGCGGACGCGCTCGACCATCCCGGCGTCCTCGAGGTGATGGACGGCGTTGGAGGCCGTCGGCATGCGGATGGCCTCCGCCTGCGCGAGCTGGTTGATGCGGCACGGGCCCAGGGCCTCCAGCGTCATCATGATGGACAGCTGGGCGCGGCTCAGCTGGGATTCCTCCGAACGCCGGCTGTACAGCAGTTCGGCCCGCGTCAACAGCGGGCGGATCTCCTTGGCGAGCGCCAACGGAGTCATTTCCCCGGAGGGGACGCCCACGGTCTGCTTGGTTTCCGTCATGAGCGACATGCTAATACCAATCGCACCGTCATTCCCACCCCGAAATAATGCTAATCCCCTATTTATTAACCTAAAGCAAGTATCCGTCCGCGCCGCGGATTCGGCCTTTCCACTGTTCATCGGCGTCAACCGCGGGAGCGGTGCCATTTACGTAAAGCGTTACATCGGGGGTGAAATGGGGGAGTCGCGTTTCGGAAATACGGGGCGGGGGATAACGGAAACGGGCCGACGCGCCCCCGAGGGGGAACGTCGGCCCGTCGTCAAGCAACGCGGTGGGCGGCTACTCGCCGGAGATGAAGGTCTCCAGCTGGGCGCGCGCCACGTCGTCCGCCATCTGCTTCGGCGGGGACTTCATCAGGTAGGCCGAGGCCGGCAGGATCGGGCCGCCGATGCCGCGGTCCTTGGCGATCTTCGCCGCACGCAGCGCATCGATGATGATGCCGGCGGAGTTGGGGGAGTCCCACACCTCGAGCTTGTACTCCAGGTTCAGCGGCACCTCGCCGAAGGCCTTGCCCTCCAGGCGCACGTACGCCCACTTGCGGTCGTCCAGCCACTCGATCCAGTCCGACGGGCCGATGTGGACGTTGCGGTCGTCGACCAGGCCGGACAGGGGACCGGTCAGGTTCGAGGTGACGGCCTGCGTCTTGGAGATCTTCTTCGACTCCAGGCGCTCGCGCTCCAGCATGTTCTTGAAGTCCATGTTGCCGCCGACGTTGAGCTGCAGGGTGCGCTCCAGGCGGACGCCGCGGTCCTCGAACAGCTTCGCCATCACGCGGTGGGTGATGGTCGCGCCGACCTGCGACTTGATGTCGTCGCCGACGATCGGGACGCCGGCGTCCTCGAACTTCTTCGCCCACTCCGGGTCGGAGGCGATGAACACCGGCAGCGCGTTGACGAAGGCCACGCCCGCGTCGATGGCGCACTGCGCGTAGAACTTGTCGGCCTGCTCGGAACCGACCGGCAGGTAGGAGACCAGGACGTCGACCTCGGCGTCCTTCAGGGCCTGCACGACGTCCACCGGCTCTTGCGGCGACTCGTCGATGGTCTCGGCGTAGTACTTGCCGATGCCGTCGAGGGTCGGGCCACGCAGCACGTCCACGCCCAGGGTGGGGACGTCGGCGATCTTGATGGTGCAGTTCTCCGAGGCGTTGATGGCCTCCGAGAGATCCTTGCCCACCTTCTTGTCGTCGACGTCGAAGGCGGCCACGAACTCGACGTCCGAGATGTGGTAGTCGCCGAACTGGACGTGCATCAGGCCCGGCACGGTGTCCCCGGCCTTGGCGTCGCGGTAAAACTCCACGCCCTGGACGAGCGAGGAGGCGCAGTTGCCGACGCCGACGATTGCTACGCGAACGGAACTCATGACTTGACGGACTCCTTGAATCGACTTCTGGTTGGGGGCGCGCGGATCCGCGCGAATATCCCATCGTGATGACGCTATACCCAAGCCATCCAAGCGGCACCATCGGGTCCGGGTCGGGGGCGAAGGTGAACCGATTAAGCGGGGGTGACCCGTCCGGGAGTGCTGCTACCCTGTGCGCGTGATCAGGTGGCAAGACGAGGTCGACCACACGCTGGCCCGGAATCGCGAGCTCGCGCGCTGGCGCGACGGGGAAACCCCCGTCACGCGGCTCCGCGACGCCGATTCCCGGCTGGTGGCGGCGGCCCGCTTCCACGGCGTGCCGGCCCCTTCGGCATGCCCGCTATGTCGCAATGATGACGTGCGCCTCGTATCCTGGATTTTCGGAGAAAATCTGGGGCACCGCTCCGGGACGGCCTGCGGAACCAGTGAACTGGACGCAATCGTCGCTGAAAACGGGCCTTGCACAGTGCAAGTCGTCGAAGTATGCCCCAATTGCCGGTGGAACTACAGGGTACGGACGGCCACCGCCGCACCCGCCCTCGAAGCCACCGGCGACTGACCTGAAATAAATGGGAGAGAACCCGTGACCAACGACCCTCGAAACAACGCCAACGGTTCCGGCGAC
>DUOR01000480.1 GCA_012838715.1 Actinomycetales bacterium | reverse complement strand
GTCGATGAACTTCACGCCGGGCCGGCTGAAGGGCGGCGTGGTCTCGACCGGATTGGGCGATATCCCGCTTTCCGACGAGCTGAGCTCCCGGCTCAAGGACTCCGCCGACCGTCAGGTGATTGTGGGCCTGCGGCCGGAGGCGTTCGAGGACGTCGAACTGGTCGACGAGGACCAGCGGGCGGCGGGCGTCGTCACCGACATCGACGTGGAGGTGCTGGAGTCGATGGGCTCCGACAAGTACGCCCACTTCACGGCCCCCGACATCGGCGATGGCGGAGACGTCGCGTCCTCGGAGGCCGCGGTGGACGCGGGCCTGGACGAAAGCTCGACCGGCTCCATGGTCGCGCGACTGTCCGCGGAGTCGGCGGCGCGCCGCGGGGAGCGGGTGTCGCTGTGGTTCGACCCGGCGAAGGTCAGCATCTTCGACGCGGAAACCGGGGAGAACCTGGGGCTCTGACGGCACGGCGCGGTTACCGGGATCGCGGTGCGGGGCACCGGCGGCCAACCATCACGGTTGGCGGCCGGTGTCCCGCAGTCGTTCGAAAAGCTCCTCCGACCATTCGTGGCGGCGGATGAGGCGGTACCGTTCGGCTGCGATCCAGAGGTACAGCTCCGCATCGGTGTGGTTGGGGGCCAGGCCGACGTTGCGGGCCGCGGCGACCACCGGCTCGAATTCGGTGGAGAACCACCGGTCGGCGACTTCGGCCCGATCGAGGAAGCTCCGCTCCGCCTGCATCGCGCGGAAACCCCACGCCTCCACGCATTCGGCGAGTTCCGCGTAGTGCCACGGGTTCGGCAGGTCGATGTCGGCGGCCCGGTCGGCGCGCAGCGGAACCCGGGACAGGAAGATGCGCCGGTGGTCCTTCAGCACCAGATCCCGGTTGGAGCGGATGCCGTCGGGGGAGACCCGGGTGAGCACTTCCGTGACGTACGCGTCGATGTGCGAATTGCCGCGGCTGCGGGCGATGGACACCCGGTGGTGGCCGTCGACCACGAAATACATCCCGCCGATTTTGCGCAGCCGCACCGGCGGCACCGTCTCGCCGCGGCGCTGCGCCGCATTGATCCGGGCCCACCGGTCGCGGGACACGGAGGTGGTCGGCCGGAACGAGCGATCGAAATGTTGGGTGCGGTCGACCGAGCCGACGATGGCGTCGATCGGTACGTCGGAAAGTCCCAGTTCGCGGCGGCCGGTCTCGCCGAGGGCGTCGACGACTTCGTCGTAAGGCAGAACCTGGGTGACGTCGTCGGGTTGGCGGCGCAGGCGGGCGACGGCTTTGCCCAGGCGGGCGCGGCGGCGGGCGCGGGAAAAGTCGGCCTGGGCGTCGGCGTCGGGGAATCCGGTGTCGGCCATCGGTCAGCGTCCTTTCACGATGAGTTCGGCGCGAGGGGGAGGGGAGGGGGCGTTCGGGGACGTGTTCGGGGTCGGGGCGTCCGGTGGAGGGGTGCGCGGAGTGCGCGAAGTCGGCGAACTTGCCGGGTGAATGCGGGTCAGTGTCCATCCAACCGTGTTGACCACCAGCGTGGGGGCGCCGTCGCCGAAAGACGACGAGAATACCGGCCGGTCGCGGCCGTGCGGGTGCACGTGACCGTGCAGGTGCAGGGGCGGGCGCAGTCTTTCGAGAAGCCGGTCGACGGCGGGCAGGGCGCGGTGGACGTCATCGTCGCCGGCGCCGCGGGTACCGGGCGCGTGAGTGAGCAGGACGTCGATGCCGCCGCCGCGCCGGGCCGCCCGTTCCACGC